>JAPUIV010000040.1 GCA_027296665.1 Acidobacteriota bacterium
CCGATCGGCCTTGCCCAGGAGAGGCCCGAGAGCCGGATGGGGAATCCGTTCCCGACCAAGGAGAATCTGGTCAGACGATTGATGGACAACCGGCATGCCCTGGGCCGGTACAAGTGGAAATCGACCACGGAAATCCTGAAAAGGGGGAAGACGATCTCCACACTGGTGGAAGAGGTGCAGCCCGCTGAAAATGAAACCTTCGAAAGGACTATCCTGTCCGATTCTTCCGGAAAGATTGGCAAGAAGGAGGGGGAATACCTGGACGGCGTTATCCGGCTGGCGAGAACCTATCTTCTCCCCTCCACCCTGGGGCTCAGGGGAACTCTGGCGGGAGGAGTCGCGACAGGGAGGGTGGACGAGGATGTCGGTGTCACCGGTCTTCATATCACCTCCTACAATCAATCGGGAGATTCCGTTCTGTTCTGGATGGACGATTCGACGCGGCGGGCAAAAAGGATCGAGGTGACCAGCCGGCTCAAAAAGGATACCGTTTCGATATTCGGGATATTCCGGACTCTCCCGGATGGCCCGGATATTCTGGCGAGCGCCACCGTGAAAACCGGCAAGAAGAAATGGGAAATCCGGATCCAAAATTTTGATATTGTTCTCCTGGATGAGGATGAATGAAATCGAAAACTGAAATGGAAAAGGACGTGCGCCAAACCCTGGATCGGGCCGGGATTCCCTATGAGGTTCTGCCGTGCGATCCCGATTTTGCCGACACGGCCGCATTCTGTGAACGCTACGGCGTCCCTCGAGAGAATTCCGGGAACACCATTCTCGTGGCGACGAAGAAGGAACCGAAAAGATTCGCCTTGTGCGTCGTCCTGGCTTCCACTCGCCTGGATGTCAACCACGCGGTCCGCGGCCTGATGGAGGGACTCAAGGTTTCCTTCGCATCCGCCGAGGATACCGGGAGGATCACGGGGATGGACCTCGGCGGGGTCACTCCTTTTAACCTTCCGGATGATCTGCCGGTGTTCGTCGATCAAGAGGTGATGCGGGCCGATTACATCGTTCTCGGCGGCGGCGGCCGGAGTTCCAAGATCAAGATTTCTCCCGAGATCTTTCGATCGATTCCGAACATTAAGATTGTTCCCGGCCTTTCTTTAAAAAATTCAGGGTGACCACCCGTGTTGCACGGATGGTTCGTGGAGGTTGAGATGTCCGTAAATGGTTTCCGCAGCCGGCCAGTTGTCTTCCTCCTCCTGGTTCTGGCCGCCGGGATCTGTACTCCCTGCCTGGCGGCGGATCCTGGAGCGGAAGCAGTGCGGTCGGCGGTGGAAAAATACATCGACCGCCGGGGCCGTGGAATCTTGCTGGAATTGGTCGATCTGGTACAGATCCCCAACCTTGCCTCCGATGCGGAAAATATCAGGCGGAACGCCGGCCTTCTCGAGATACTGCTCCACAAGCGGGGGATCGCCACCCGGCGTCTTGAAACGAATGGGTTTCCTCCGGTGATCTTTGGCGAGCTCAAGGCGCCCGGGGCTACCCGAACCCTGATCATGTACGCCCATTATGACGGACAGCCTGTCGATCCGGCGCGATGGAGAAGCGGCCCCTGGGAGGCGGAAGTGAGAGATCCTGCCCTCGGGCTCAAGGGGAAAAGAATTCAATGGATGATGCCTGGGACTCCCTTCAACGGCGAATGGCGGCTGTACGGACGTTCATCAAGTGACGACAAGGCTCCGATCGTCGCCTTTCTCAACGCCATCGATGCCTTGCAAGCCGCCTCGATTCCGAGATCGGTAAATCTGAAATTCTTTCTCGAGGGCGAAGAAGAAGTAGGTTCCCCGCATCTTGCCGATACCTTGAAACGGTTTGCCCATATCCTGGATGCAGACCTTTGGGTCGTGTGTGACGGCCCGATTCATCAAAGCCGGCGAATGCAACTCTTCTTCGGTGCCCGCGGGATCATCGACCTCGAGATGACCTTTTACGGCTCCACGCGGCCGTTGCATTCGGGTCATTACGGCAACTGGGCGCCCAATCCGATAGCGATGATGGTTTCGCTGGTGAGCGGGATGCGGGGTCCTGACGGCGATATCCTCATTCCAGGATTCTCGGACCAGGTTCGGGAACTGACCGGCAGGGAGCGCCTGGCCCTGGAGAAGATTCCCGATTTTCGCGAGACCCTCATGAAGGATCTCGGTCTGGCCTGGACGGAGGGCGGAGGAGAGCCGCTGGAGCAGCTCCTGATGCGTCCGGCGATGAATCTTCGCGGCACCATGGCGGGCGGAGTGGAAGAGATGGCCAGGAACGCCATACCGGCCGAGGCCCGCGTTTCGATCGATTTCCGCCTGGTACCGGACCAGACCCCCGAATTCGTTCGAGCCCGGGTGGAGGAGTATTTCCGGGCCCATTCATTTCACATCGTGTTCGAGCCCCCGAATCAAAAGACTCGCAGCCTCCATCCAAGGATCGTGAAACTTCAATGGGGCCATGGATACCCCCCCTCCCGCGCGTCGATGGACCTGCCCGTATCCCGCCGCCTGGTCCGGATACTGGAGGAGCAAACGGGCGGACCGGTCATCCAGCTCCCGACCCTGGGCGGCAGCGGCCCCACCTACCTCTTCTCCGAGATTTTGGATACTCCCGCCATAGGGATTCCGATCGTCAACCACGACAACAACCAGCATGCTGCGGATGAGAACCTCCGTTTGCAGAATCTCTGGGACGGGATCGAGATCTACGCTTCCCTTCTGGCCCGGCTGGGCGAGGGGTGGGATCAAACCGAGGAGGGAGAACCCTGACCGGAGAACGGTCGCGGTATCGATTCGCCTTCCTGGAACCGTTCTATGGCGGATCGCACCGGGCCTTCGCCGACGGCTGGACCTCTCGTTCACGCCACCGGATCGACCTGTTCACCATGCCGGCGAGATTCTGGAAATGGCGGATGCGGGGCGCCGCCCTTCATTTCGCCAGGAGGATTCCGGAGCCTTCCCGGTACGATGGAATCATCACAACCGATCTCATGAGCCTGTCCGATCTCCGGGCGCTCTGGGGCTCCGCGACTCCTCCGGCCCTGGTCTATTTCCACGAAAACCAGCTCTCCTACCCCTTGCCGCCGGGGGAGACCATCGATTATCAGTTTGCCTTCACCGATATCACCACCGGTCTGGCCGCGAAAAGAATCCTGTTCAATTCCCGCGCGCACAACGATTCGTTTTTTCGCGAACTGGAACGATTTCTGAAGATTTTCCCGGATTATCGGCCTACCTGGGTGGTGAAGACGATGCGCGAGCGGACCGATGTGATCTACCCGGGATGCGACTTTCCCGGAGAAGCTCCCACCCTGGCCGCGCCGGACCGGTCGATCCCGCCTCTGATCATCTGGAACCACCGCTGGGAATTCGACAAACAGCCGGCACTATTCTTCCGCGCCCTCGAGACGGTCCTGGGCCGGGGACGGGATTTTCGCCTGGCCCTGCTCGGCGAAAACTTTCAGTTCGTTCCCCAGGAATTCCTGGCCGCGCGGGATCGATTCGGGGACCGGATTGTCCATTACGGGTACGTGAAGGAACGGAACGATTACCTCGATTGGCTGCGGCGGGGAAGCATCGTGATCAGCACCGCCCTGCAGGAGAATTTCGGCATCTCCGTGGTCGAGGCGATCCGTCATGGATCCGTTCCGTTGCTTCCCGGCCGTCTTTCCTATCCCGAGCTCCTGGAGGAAAGGTTCCATTCCGTCTGTCTGTACCGCGATCCGGCGGAATTGGCGGAGAAGCTGAATGAATTCCTGATCTCTCCCGAGAAGCTGGAGGTCCATCGAAACGCTCTTTCCTCCTCCATGGGGAAGTTCTCGTGGGACCGCCTGATTGACGCCTGGGACCGGGAGCTGGACGGCCTCGTTGACTCCCGTTCCTTTCTGGTATAATCCGTTGTTCGTCTGGCGAAAATTTCCCCCCCGCCACGGAGGACCGATGAAGAATCTGCTTCGAACCCTGACTCTGGTGTTTTGGCTGGTTTCACCCATGGCGTACGCGGGCGTGTTCATTGGCGGCAGTGTCGGCCAGACCAATCTGGAGGAAACCGACCTGGGAATAGGGTTCGATGCCGACGATATCGGGTTCAAACTGTTCGGGGGGAAGCGGATCCTGAAGTTCTTCGCCCTCGAGGGGGGATACATCGATTTCGGCGAACCCGATGACGTCCTTTTCACCAACGCGCTGGAGGTGGAGCTGTTCGGATTCGACATCTTTGCTGTGGGCACCATTCCGCTCGGCACCAGCTGGGAGCTGTTCGGAAAGTTAGGATTCATCTACTGGGAAGAGGACAAGACCCTGACCACCGGGCCGGTCGTGACATCGGATTCCGATGGCTTCGATGCCGCCTTCGGGATCGGATTGGCTTACAAGGTGAACGAACATCTTCTGGTCCGCGGCGAATATGAAGTTTTTGATATCGATGGCAAAGACGATGTGACCTTCACTTCGGTCGGCATCGAATTCAGGTTCTAGGAAAGCACCTGCCCCGCCTCATGCGCCCCGGGGTTTCCCCGCCGGTTGTGTTTCCCCGGTGACCAGGATCGCGCGGAAATCATTCACATTGGTTCTGGTGGGGCCTGTGACGATCAGATCGTCCAGGGCTGCGAAAAACTCGTACCCATCGTTGTTTTCCAGGCTCGCTCGGGGATCCAGCCCTATTTCCGCCGCGCGTGCCAAGGTGTCTGGCGTCATCAGGGCACCGGCGTTCTTCCCGCTGCCGTCGATCCCATCGGTGTCGCAGGCGATGGCATAAATTCCCGGATGGCCGTTCAGGGAGATGGCCAGGGCGAGAAGATACTCGGTGTTCGGGCCGCCCCTTCCATTCCCCCGTACGGTAACGGTGGTTTCCCCGCCCGACAGGATCACCACCGGGGTATCCCCGGAGGTGTCATTACGGGCCGCCCGGCGCGCGATGCCGGCGTGAGTCCGGGCCACCTCCCGGGACTCTCCTACGATGTCGTTGCCGAGGATCCGCGGTCGGATATCGCTCTGATTGGCTCGCGCAGCGGCAGCATCCAGGGCGGTCCGGCCGCTCGCCACGATAACGGTCCGGATCGGCCCGAGGCGGCGATCATCGCTCTTGGGTGTTTCCTCGCCCGATGTTCGCAGGTATTCATATGCCCGGAACGGTTCCGTCAGATCATACTTTTCGAGGACGCCGATCGCCTGGTCCAGTGTGGTCGGGTCGGCAACGGTCGGGCCCGATGCGATCACCGCCGGGTCGTCCCCGGGGACATCGGAGATCAGGAGGTTCATCACGGCAGCGGGCGCGCAGGCAATGGCCAGCCGTCCACCCTTGATGGAGGAGAGGTGTTTGCGGACACAGTTGATCTCGGCGATCCCGGCGCCGGAGAGGATCAAAGCTTCGGAGACCTTCCGCTTGTCCTCCAGTTTCAATCCCGGTGGGGGAACCGGGAGGAGGGCCGATCCCCCCCCGGAGAAGAGGCAGAGGGCGAGATCCCCGGACCGCAGTTCCCGGGCCATCTCCAGGATCCGGTTGGCGGCATTTTCCCCCGCCCGATCCGGGAACGGATGGCCGGCCTCGAGAACCTCGACCCATTTGCAGGGCAGCCGATGGCGGTATGGGGTGATGGCCAGACCGGAGAGGGCCCCCTCCCAGTGCTTCTCGACCACCCTGGCCATGGACGCCGCCGCCTTGCCGGCCCCGAATATCACCGTTCGTCCCGCCGGGTTCCGTCCGGGCAGGTGGGGAGGAAGGCATTTCGAGGGATTGGCCGATCCGACCGCGGCGTCGAAAAGATCCAGGAGAAAATCGACCTGCCGGCTCTTCATGCCCGTTCCAGACTGTTTCGAATCACCGGGTTCATATTATCCCCGGCCGGAATGGAAAACAATCGGCGGAAAAGCCGGCCGGTTTGGTGTTTCCCCCTGGTGGGTGTGATAAAATGAACGGCAGAAACAGGGCGGGAAAATGAAAATGAAATCCGGTTCCAGGAGGAGATCTATCGGAAGGACCGGGATGCAGTGCTCGGAACTGGATCTCCTGTATCAGACCGCCCCGGTGGGGCTCTGCCTCAAGGACAGGGATCTCCGTTACGTCCGTATCAACGAACGAATGGCGAGGATCAACGGAATACCCGTTGCCGACCATGTTGGCAAGACCCTGCGCGATATCCTCCCCGATCTCGCCAAGACAGTGGAACCACTCCAAAAGAAAGTCCTGGAAACCGGCCAACCGATTCTCGGCATGGAGATCTGGGGGAAGGTCCTGGGGGCCGAGGGTCGAGAGATGTGCGGCCTGGTGAGTTACTTCCCATTCCGGGGAGAGGACGGATCCATCCAGGGTGTCAGCGTGGTGGTTCAGGATATCACCGAACGGAAACAGATGGAAAAGGCGGTCC
>JAPUIV010000041.1 GCA_027296665.1 Acidobacteriota bacterium
GGGGATGGTATCTCATCCCGGCTTCCGTTCTGGGAAGCTTCCTGGCGGTGCACGCTTTACGGCGGTGCGCCCCGGTGAGGCTATCATTGCACGCGCCAAAGGTCCGGTACCTTCTGGCGGTCCTCCTCCTGGCGGAAATTATCCTCTATCCGGCTGTCAAGCTGGGGCGCGGGATCCAGCGCGAACAGGTCGACACCTATGCCATGGTGCGATGGGCCGCCGATCACGCCGACCCCGGCGAGAGGATCGGAAGTTTCAATGCCGGCATTCCGGCCTTCTTCCTGGAAAACCCCGTGATCAACCTCGACGGACTCATGAACAACGACATGCTGGAGGTGTTCCGCGAGCGCAGCCTGGGCGCCTATCTCGAGGAGAAACGGGTGCGGTACATCCTGGATCACGAGGGAATGCTGGGGCCCATTCAGGCCCTGGCAGGAATTGATTGGGCGCGGGAGCACCTGCGCGAGGCGCACGCCATCCGGGGCAGGGAGAAGGGGCGGCGCCTCATATTATGGGAACTGCATTGAACCTGAGATTGCCAAACCTGCCGGTATGGGCGATCCTGCTCGCCCTCTCCTGTCTCCTGTTCCTGGTCCGTCTCGGGAACAGGCAATTCATGCCCCCGGATGAACCGAGGTTCGCCCTGATCGCCCAGGAGATGCTCCGCAACCACGAGTTCATCGTTCCCCACCTCGATGGAGAGGCCTATTCGAACAAACCTCCTCTTTATCTCTGGCTGGTGGCGCTGTTCTCCTTCCCGATCGGCAGGGTGACCGAATGGAGCGCGAGACTGCCCTCCGCCCTGACGGCGACCGGCAGCGTCGTTCTGACCTTCTTCATGGGCCGCAGGCTGTTTGGCGAGCGGGCCGGTCTCCTTGGCGCGCTCATATTAATGACGTCGGGTCACTTCATGGTGCGCGGACGCTGGGCCTCAACCGACATGACCCTCAGCTTCTTTTGCATGGTTTCGCTCTTTCTTCTTTACCTGGCCATTCATCCGCGATCGGGACCGTCGATTGACCCCGCCGCCGGTCGCTGGTTCTTCGCCGCCGCCGCCTTCGCGACCCTCACCAAGGGCCCGGTAGGATTGGTCCTGCCGATCGGCATCCTTCTCCTGGCCCTGGCAGTCGATCGCCGCTGGGTTGATCTTCGGCGGTTCCCCTGGTTTTCGGGGACGGCCATCTATCTCCTTCTGGTCGTCCCCTGGTATCTCCTGTACGGCCTGCAGGCGGGAGGAGAGAAACTGGGAATCGTCGTCCTGACCGAGAATGTGATCCGGTATTTCCATGCCTGGAACAATGTCCAGCCCTTTTATTATTATCTTCTCCGTTTCCCCCTCAGTTTCCTCCCATGGAGCCTGTTCCTGCCGGCAGCCGCGGTCGCCTTGTTCCGGCGGTGGAGATCCGGCAAGAAATCTTCGTTGACGTTTCTGGTTATCTGGTTCGCGGTTGTTTTCCTGTTCTTTTCCATCTCCTCCGGAAAACGAACCGTATATCTTTTGCCTCTCTTCCCCGCCGCGGCGATGCTGGTCGGGTGGTTTCTGGACCGGGGTGTGGAATCCCTAGGCGGCGCGCGATCCGCCTGGGCCAGGGGATCGGCCCTGGCCCTCGCCCTGTTTCTTTTTCTCACGGCCGCAACGATTCCGGTGGTAGCCCTGAAACAGTTCGGAAGTGTCCTGATCCCCGCGGCCGGGATCGGCCTGGTCTTCGCCATTTCCGCCTGCCTGGCGGTGTGGGCCGGATGGAAGGGAAAAATTTCCTTCCTGGCGGCATCGACCGGAACTGCTATGATCCTGGCGGGAGCGATTATCATCTTCGGGCTGGTGCCCGAATTCAATCGATACCAGAACGTGCGCGAACTTTCGGCCCGGATCGTGAAACTGGTTCCGCCCGGAAGCCATTTCGCCGTTGCCAGGAAGAAGCGGGAGGCGTTCTTCTTTTACACCGGGCTGGCGGGGGAACCAATTTCCAAGGATGTCGATCTTGTCAGGATCCTCAACTCACCGGAACCCGCCTACTGCCTGCTTCTGGAGCCCGACTGGGATCGGGCCCGGGAACAACATGACATCACCGCCGCGGTGTTGCTCCGGGAGCCGGTTTCCCATCACACTTATGTTCTGGTGTCCAACGAGGTGACCGATGTCCAGTGACCATCCAGATCGAGACTCCGGCCGGGAGCGAGTACGGCTGGAAAGCCTTTCCGTTGTTTTGCCCGCCTTCAACGAGGAGCAGGTCATCAGAGAGGTGGTGAGCTCGATCTCCCGCTTCCTGCCCTCGGTTGCCGATCTATTCGAGGTGATCGTGGTGGATGACGGCAGCACCGACCGGACCGGCGCCATCCTGGAGGAAATGATGGAGACCGATCCCGCTCTTGTGGCGATCCACCATTCCCGCAACCGGGGCTACGGAGCCGCACTGAGGACGGGATTCTCCAGGGCCCGGTTCGATCACGTCTTTTACACCGACAGTGATGGGCAGTTCGACATCTCCGAGATCCACCAGCTATTGCCCCATATCTCGCATGCGGATATCGTCACCGGATACCGCCGGAACCGGAAGGATCCCCTGCATCGCAAACTCAACGCGGCCCTTCTCCGGACTTTCGCGCGGGTCATCCTCGGACTGCGGCTCCGGGATATCGATTGCGCCTTCAAGGTGTACCGCAAGGAAGTTCTCGATTCGATCGATCTTCTCTCCGACGGGATCCTGATCGACACGGAAATCTTCTGCAAGGCGAGGCGCAAGGGGTTCTCCGTCCGGGAAGTTCCGGTCAGCCATTTCCCCCGCACCAAGGGCACTCCCACCGGCAGCAGGGCGGACGTGCTGTTCCGAGTGATCCGAGAATTGCCCAAACTGTTCCGAGATCATTCCTGAAGGGTGACCGGAGGAGGGGGGTAATCGGGTCTTCGCTCAGGAGCCGATCACCCGGGTGTCTGCCTGGAATTCCAGATCGTAAAGCCGCGGATAGTGGGCACCTTCGCGCAGCAGGGTCTCGTGAGACCCTTCCTCCACGATCTTCCCGCCCACCACCACGAAGATTTTATCGGCCTTCTTGACCGTCGCGGGACGGTGGGCAATGATGAAAACCGTCCGCCCCTGTATCAGATTGCTGAGGGCTCCGTCGAGCAGGCGCTCCGACTCCGGGTCCAGGGCCGAGGTCGCCTCATCGAGGATCAGGATCGGCGAGTCCTTCCAGATGGCCCGCGCGATCGAGATCCGCTGCTGCTGCCCGACCGACAATCCATGTCCCCCGTGTCCCACCCGCGTATCGTAGCCTTGGGGAAGGATCTCGATGAATTCATGGGCATAGGCCGCCCTCGCCGCCTTCACGACTCCCGCCATATCCGCCGCCGGGTTCCCGTAGGCGATGTTGTTCTTCACCGTATCGGTGAACAGGTTCACCTCCTGGGTGACCAGGCCGATCTGCCGGCGCAATGAGGAAAGAGTCACCTCACGGACATCGATCCCGTCGAAGAGGATCGCCCCGGCAGTCGAATCGTAGAATCGGAGAAGCAGATTGACCAGGGTCGTCTTCCCCACACCGCTGCTGCCGGCCAACGCCACCACGGCGCCGGCCGGAACCCGCAGGTTGATATCCTGAAGGATGGGTCGGCTGCCGTATCGGAACGAGACATTCCGGAACTCGATCTCCCTGGCGAAGGGGGGCAGAGTCCTGGCTCCCGGCCGCTCCTTGACCTCCGGTTCCTCATCCAGAATCTGAAAGCACCTGATCCCGGCCGCCAGGGCCGCCTGGAATTGGTTGTTCGCCTTGGCGAGCCGTTTCATCGATGCATAGAACCAACCCATCCCTACCAGAAAGCTCATGAATTCGCCGGGATTGAGGTTGCCGGCACGGATCTGGATCCCGGCGAAAACCACCATGGTTCCCGCGGTCAGCGCCCCGACCATCTCCAACATCGGCGCGGACAGGGCATTCACCCGGGCACCGCGGATGTCGATGCGGAGCAACCTGTCCAGCGCCTGGCGAAACTGGGATTTTTCGAAACGTTCCCCGCTGAAGGCCCTGACCACCCGGGCGCCCGCCACCGATCCCTGCAGAAGGTTGGACACATCGGCCAGGCGTTCCTGGCTCACCCGGCTCGCCTTCCGGAGCCTCTTGCCGACCTGGTACAGGGGGTAGACGATGAGGGGAAGCAAAACGATACTGAAAAAGGCCAGTTGCCAGTAGATGTAAAACACCCACACCACCTGGGCAATCATTATGAAACCGACCCGGACGAAATCGGCCAGATCCTTCGACAACGCGCTCTGGATCCGTCCCACGTCGTTCGTCACCCGGGACATCAGCTCGCCGGACTGGTAACGGGAAAAGAAACCCAACGACTGGTACTGGATCTTTTCATGAAGGTCGGCGCGCAGATCGGTGACGAGGAGGAGGCCCACCTTCTTCACTCCATAAGTGGTCATGTAAGTGAAAATCCCCTTCAGGGAGGTCAAGCCGATGATCAAAAGGGCAATCCCCGTGATCGCGACATCCCCTCTCTCACCGAACCATCCCTGGATCCTTTCCACGTCCAGGTACCGATTCAGGATCTTCAGGGCATTGACCTTCTGGGAAGGGGTTTCCACCGCGGGAGCTCCGTCGCCTGGAGCCATGAGAAGGATCTCGTTGAAGAAGGGTTGCGAGAGGCTGACGAGGCCGACGAGACAGATGGAGGCAAGCAGGGAGGCGGCCAACGATCCGGCGACCATCCAGGAATAAGGTTTCGCGTAGCCGAAAAGCCTCAGGGCTATCTTCATTCCACCCGGTCCCTGGCCCGCGCCATTCCGATCAATTGGCCGGCGGCCCTCCGGCCGGGAAGAGGAAGCCGATCTCGAAGGCGGCGGAGTCGGCGGAATCGGAGCCATGGATGGCATTCTTTTCCACCGAGGTGGCGAACCGCCGGCGGATCGAACCCTCGCCCGCCTGGGCAGGATCGGTCGATCCCATCACCTGCCTCAGGTGGGAGATGGCATTGTCCCTCTCCATCACCATGGCGACCACCGGTCCGGAGGTCATGAAGCGGATCAGGCTGGAGAAAAAGTGTCTCTCCCGGTGCACGGCATAGAAACCTTCCGCCTGTTCCTTCTCCATCCGGATCATCTTGAGATCGAGAATTACGAAACCCTCTGTCTCGAGGAAGGCGATGATCTCCCCGACATGTTTCGCTTTCACGGCGTCCGGTTTCAAGATTGCCAGGGTCTTTTCCCGCATCAGATTCCCTGATTTCCTCGGGCTGACTTCAGGACCGATTCCATCTCCTCGCCTATCCGGGCCGGGCTGCGCACGCAAACGATCCCGGCCTCTTCCAGGACCCGGATCTTCTCGGCCGCGGTCCCCTTCCCCCCGCTGATGATCGCCCCCGCGTGTCCCATCCGGCGGCCCGGCGGGGCGGTCTGGCCGGCGATGAAGGCGACCACCGGTTTGGAAAACGATTCCCTGATGAACGAGGCCGCCTCCTCCTCCGCGGTACCGCCAATCTCCCCGATCATGATAACCCCCTCGGTGCCGGGATCGGCCTCGAACTGTTCCAGAAGATCCACGAAGCTGGTGCCGGTCACCGGATCCCCGCCGATCCCCACACAGGTGGACTGACCGAGTCCCCGTTCGGTGCATTGCTGCACCACCTCGTAGGTGAGGGTGCCGCTGCGGGAAATGATCCCGATCGAGCCCGGCGCGTGAATCGCCCCCGGCATGATACCGATCTTGCATTTACCGGGTGTGATCACCCCGGGGCAGTTCGGCCCGATCAGCCGGCAGTTCCGTCCGGCGAGATAGGAGCGGACACGCAACATATCGAGAACCGGGATCCCCTCGGTGATACAGACGATAAGGGATAGGCCCGCATCGGCCGCCTCCAGGATCGCGTCGGCCGCGTGCGGGGCGGGCACGAAGATCACGCTGGCATCGGCGGATCGCTTCTCCACCGCTTCCTGAACCGTGTTGAATATCGGGATCGACTCGAAAATCTCGCCGCCCCGGCCGGGAGTCACGCCGGCGACGATCCGGGTGCCGTACTCGACCGATTGCCGGGTATGAAATTGGCCCTCCCTGCCGGTGATTCCCTGGACCAGAACCTTGGTATTATCATCCACCAGGATGCTCACGGGGTCTTCTCCTTCGCCTCGCCGGGGCTCTCCCCGCCGGTCCCGCTGAGCTGTACCGCCTTCCGGGCCGCATCCTGCATGCCGTGGGCAACCGTGAAATTCAGACCGGAATCCTCGAGGATGCGGGCTCCTTCGGCGGCGTTGGTGCCTTCCAGGCGCACCACCACGGGAGACTCGACTCCAACTTTCGAAACCGCCTCAACGACTCCGGCGGCCACCAGATCGCAGCGAACGATCCCGCCGAAGATATTGATAAGAATCGCGCGG
>JAPUIV010000042.1 GCA_027296665.1 Acidobacteriota bacterium
GCCCTGTTTGCCCGGGTCGGGGGGGGGATATTCACCAAGGCCGCCGACGTCGGCGCCGACCTTGTGGGAAAGGTGGAGGCGGGAATTCCGGAGGACGATCCGCGAAATCCTGCCACCATCGCCGACAATGTGGGAGACAACGTCGGGGACACGGCCGGGATGGGAGCCGACATCTTCGAATCGTACGTCGGATCGGTCATTGCCACGGTTCTCCTTGGGGCCATGGTCTATCAGAGCTGGAACGCCGTTCTCCTGCCTTTGGCTGTGATCGCCATCGGCCTGGTATCTTCGGTGGTTGGGATCTTTTCCATGCAGCCGCTGTCCCGCTTCCGTCCGGCGATGGCGATGCGGATCGTGCCGTTGATCAGCACCATCCTTCTCCTGGTTTCCTGCTTCTTTCTGGTCTCGAGGTTTCCCATTCCCGGGGTGTCGCCGCTCGGTCCCTTTTGGTCCATCCTGGTGGGTGCGGTGGCCGGAACGGTAATCGGCCTTCTGACCGATTTCTTCACCTCGGGCCCCCCGGTTCGAAAGATCGCCCTTGCGTCCCAGACCGGATCGGCGACCAATATCATCACCGGAATTGCCGTCGGCATGCAAAGCACCGCTTTGCCCGTTCTCACCCTGTGTGCCGCCATATTCTTCGCGTATAAGACGGCCGGTTTATTCGGCATCGGAATGGCCGCCGTGGGAATGCTTGCGACGGTCGGGGTGACCATGTCCGTTGACGCCTATGGCCCGATCGCCGACAATGCAGGCGGGATCTCCGAAATGACCCATCTCGGGCCGGAGACCCGGAAGATCACTGACGGACTGGATGCCCTGGGGAACACCACCGCCGCGATCGGCAAGGGGTTCGCGATCGGTTCCGCGGCGTTGACCGCCCTGGCTCTGTTTTCCGCCTACAGCAGGGCGGTGACGTTTGACATGAATCTCAGCATCACTTCCCCCATGGTTGTCATCGGCCTCCTGATCGGGGGAGTATTGCCGTTTTCGATCGGCGCGATGACGATCTCCGCGGTGGGCAGGGCGGCCTTCAAGATGGTCGAGGAAGTTCGGCGTCAATTCCGGGAAATCACCGGGCTGATGGAAGGGAAAGCAAAGCCTGATTACGACCGGTGCATCGACATCAGCACAAAGTCCGCCTTGCGGGAGATGATCCTTCCGGGTTTGACGGCTCTGCTGGCCCCTGTCCTGGTGGGTTCGGTTCTGGGAGCAGCGGCGCTGGGAGGGCTCCTGGTTGGGTCCACCGTTACCGGGATTTTACTGGCATTGTTCATGGCAAACAGCGGCGGTGCCTGGGACAACGCAAAAAAATATATCGAATCGGGAAACCTGGGCGGAAAGGGATCCGAGACTCATAAGGCCGCGGTGGTGGGAGATACCGTCGGCGATCCCTTCAAGGACACCTCCGGGCCCGCATTGAACATTCTCATCAAGCTCATGTCAATTGTTTCGGTGATCATTGCGCCGATGCTGGGAAAGGGCCTGGGCTTTTGACCCGGGTGCCGGCTTCAGGAAGGAAGAACATGTCACGTTATGAATCGATTTTTATTGCCTCACCCCAATTGTCAGAGAATGATTTCGATTCCCTCCGGCAATCATTCCAGGAAGTGATCCAGACAAACGGCGGGAATGTGGCTCAATCGGATAGCTGGGGGAAGCGGAGGCTGGCTTACAGAGTGCAAAAACAAGAAGAGGGATATTTCGGATTTTTCCTCTTCGAGGGAACCGGTCCCACCGTCAGGGAACTGGAGCGCCGGTACCGTCTCCATGAAGGGGTCATCAAGTTCCTGTGCGTGAAAGCCCCCCCCGAAGGGGTGAAAATCGCGGGCCAAAGGGATTTTCTGGTGAAGCGCCCGGAGGCGGAAAAGCCCAGTGAAGGCCCCGTGGGTGAAAGCCCCGCCGGTAAGAGCCCCGTGGATGAGACCGTCCGGGCAACGCCACCTACAACCGAAGCCGCGTCGCCCCAACCTGAGACGCCCCCCTCCCCACCTGAGTCGGTATCACCCCCAGAGGAGTAAATGTAATGGCGGGAAGAAGATCACAAGGAAAAACACAGGGAAAGCGGCCCCGGAAACGGAAATTCCTGTTTCGCCGCAGGAAGTACTGCAAGTTCTGTGAGGATAAGATCGAGTACATCGATTTCATCGATTTCCGTTTACTCCAGAACTACACTCCGGAACGGGGGAAAATCTTGCCAAGAAGGATCTCGGGAACCTGCGCATCCCATCAAAGACAGTTGATGCGAGCAATCAAGCGGGCCCGGAATATCGCCCTTCTCCCATTCACGACTGATTGAGGAGGCGGACATGAAAATTGTGCTCCGGGAAGATGTGGATAATTTGGGCCGGCGTGGTGATGTCGTGACCGTGGCTAACGGGTATGCCAGGAACTATCTTGTTCCAAGAAAATTCGCTTTCCCCGCCACGGAAGAGAATCTCAAGCGGGTGGTCAAGGCGAGGAAAGTCCTGGAACTGAAACGGATCGAGGAGCGGGATGAGGCCCAACGTTTGGCCGAGCGATTACGGGGGCTTTCCTGTACCATCGTGAAGAAGGCAGGGGAGGAGGAGACCCTGTATGGGTCGGTGACTTCCGCGGAGATTGCCGAAGCTCTGGAGAAAGAAGGCATTGTTATCGACAAGCGGAAAATCCGGATGGATGAACCGATCAAGGCTCTGGGAATCTACACGATTCCCGTGTCGATCCATCCCGAGGTTGAGGCGGAAGTAAAAGTCTGGGTGGTGAAGGAATGAATCAGGAAGAAAAAAAACCGGAAGTCAATTCGGAACCGGCGCCCCCTGCACTCCGTCGAAGAAACCCGAAAGAAATCGCCGCCGCCTGTGCCCTTGCCTGGGCGATCCCCGGTGCCGGGCATCTCTATCTCGGGAGGCGGCTCGCGGGTGCCGTTTTTTTCGCTGTTGTTCTCATCACCTTTTCCCTCGGCCTTTTTATGGGAGGCAAGGTTTATCTGATAGACCGGACGCAGCCTCTTTCCTATCTGGCCACCTTTTCCAATCTGGCGCTAGGTCCTCTCGATCTTGTGGGCCGTGAATCTGTGTACGGAAGGATGGTTTTTCGTATTCCCGATGATCCCAAATCCCAGGAGGCTGAAGAGTTGCTTCAGACGGTCCGGGATCGCATCAAACTCGAAACGTATGAATACGGGACGACCTATCTTCTCACTGCAAGCCTCATGAACATTCTTCTGATCCTGGATGTATTCGATATCGGGATCGGAAGAAAGGAGTGATTCACGGTATGAGAGATCATTTCCTCAACATGACTATCTTCTCACTTCTGGTTTCCGTATTTTTCGCGTTCCTAACCCAGTCGACCAACAGGAACCGCCTGCGTGTCGCCCTGGTGCTTTGCCTTTCCATGATCGGGATTTCCCTGATGATCGCCTATATAATGTTCCCCTTCCCCTTGAAATAATCCGCTTGAGATCTATCACGCGACAACTCAATCTGTGGCTTCCCCTCGGACTCTATATCGGCCTGATCTTCTTTTTTTCATCACGGCCGATCCCATCCCTGTTCCGGGTGGGTCCTGATTACGTTCTCCACGGCATTGAATATTTCCTCCTGGGAACCTTCATGCTTCGCGCCCTCAACGGGGGGTGGAAACATCCCGTTGGTTTCCGGATCATCACTTGGAGCGTTTCCCTTTGTATTCTTTGCGCCCTTATCGATGAGTTCACCCAATACAGCGTACCCGACAGGATCGCAAGCCTCCTGGACGTTCTCAGCGATTTTGTCGGCGCTACTTCGGGTAACATAGCCGTCATGATGCTGCAAAGATTTTTCATCCGGCCGATCCGGCCGGAACGGAGCTGAAGTGGCTAGTCCGGAAAGAGGCGGGAATCATACGGTTCCCATTAACGTGGTTCTCTATTCTCGCCGGGGGTGCCATCTCTGCGATGAGGCCAAAAGGGCCCTTGATAAGGTTTCTTCCGCCGTTCCTTTCCAAGTGGAAGAGGTTGACATCGATCGGCATCGATTCCTGCGGAAGGCCTTTTCCGAGGAAGTCCCCGTGCTCTGGGCTCGCGGTAAAAAGATATGCAAATTTCGAGTTGACCCGGGCGTCTTTTCAAAATTTTTGGATTCATTGTTTACGAGGTATTCCTCACATGAGTGAAAAAAAGACAGGAGCGCGTATTGCGTTGATTCCCGGCGATGGCATCGGGATAGATGTTCTCCGTGAGGCCGAGAAGGTCCTGCGGTCGGTGGGAGCGGCAGGCGGGATCGCACTAGAATTGAAATCGTTCGACTACGGGGCTGAAAGGTTCTTGAAAACCGGAGTTTCGTTACCGGAGGGGGCTCTGGAGGAATTCCGGACCTTCGATGCGATCCTTCTGGGGGCTCTCGGAGACCCCCGGATCCCAGACATGCGCCACGCTGCCGATATCCTCCTGGGTACCCGGTTTGGTCTGGATCTGTATGTGAACCACCGGCCGGTGAAACTTTTGGCCGAAAATTTGTGCCCACTCAAGGGCCGGAAGGAGAAGGATCTCAACCTGGTGATTTTCCGTGAAAACACGGAAGGCCTATACGTTGGAATGGGCGGGATCTTCAAACGGGGTACCCCGGATGAAATCGCGATTCAGGAAGATGTGAACACGCGAAAGGGAGTGGAACGAATCCTACGCTACGGATTCGAATTCGCGCGAAAAAAGGGCAAGACGAAATTGACTATGGCGGACAAGAGCAATGTATTAACGTACGGGCACGATCTGTGGCAACGCGTTTTTACCGAAATTTCTTCTGAATATCCCGAAGTGGAAAGCCGCCATTTGTACATCGACGCTCTTACCATGCAGATGATCAAGAATCCCGGGCAATTCGAAGTGATCGTTACCTGTAACATGTTCGGAGACATCATCACCGATCTGGGCGCGCAACTGCAGGGTGGATTGGGGATTGCGGCGTCCGGAAATATTAACCCCGAAGGCACTTCCATGTTCGAACCGGTTCACGGATCGGCTCCCAAGTACGCGGGAAAGGGAATCGCAAACCCGCTGGGGGCCATTCTGAGCGTTCAGATGCTGCTCGATCACCTTGGTTTTGCCGATGCCGCCGCCCGCATAGAACAGGTGGTCATCAAAAGCCTGAAGGAAGGGAAGACCACCAGGGATCTTGGTGGGAATTATTCGACCTCCCAGGTCGGGGACTTCATTTCCCGGAACGTGGGAGCATGAGCCGGGTTATTTTGATGCCTGGGTTCCGGAATCGTCCTTCTCTGTGAATTTGCCTGCGGGGTCTGGACGGAGGAACAGCAGGAAGGAATTCTCCTCGCCACAACCGAGAACCACGGTCTCCCTGCTTGCCAGCACCGGAGAGGTGCATCGGCTCGCGGCCCCGCGGGGCAAGGGAATCCGGGAGATTGTTTCCAGGTCGGGAAGATGGCGGACCTCGATCTCGCCGGAGGTTTCCGGTAGATTGAGAAAGAGATCACCCAAAATCACCGGATCAATCCGGACCCGGTGGGTTGCCGGATGAAAGCCGATTAGGTGGCCGCTCCTCCTCTTCAAGACGTACAGATAATTATCGTAGGAGGCGAAGTAGATTCGATTATCCCGGACCAGGGGGCGGGCAGAAATCAAGCCTCCGGCCCTATACCGCCAGCGAACCTTTCCCTTCTTGAGGCCAATCCGGTAGAGGTAATTACCGCAGCCGACCAGGGCGGTATTCCCATAGCAGGTGGGGGTGCTTGTCGGATCATTACCGCAGGAAAGTTCCCAGACCGGTTCGGCCTCACCGGTCTGAAACCCCAGTAATCTTCCCGAACGGGTCCCGATCAGGATCCGATCACCGCAGGAGACCGGAGGCGTCGCCGGCGTGCCAAGGAAATCTTTCCGGTCAACGATTTCCCCCGTATCGAGAGAGAGGCCGACCATGCCTCCGTTCTCGAGGGCGACCCAGAGAGGAGAGTCTTTCCAGGAACCCATTGGCGAAATGGTTCCGCCGTCCAGGGTCCGTTCCCATTGCCGTGCGCCGGTTTCCAGATTCCAGGATCGGACAACCCCTGCCGCGGTAACGGCGAAAAGGAGGGAGCCCCGTATGACTGGCCCCGTCTGGATCGGTTCACCGAGTTCATCTCTCCAGAGCGGATGAGCGGTTCCGGACTCCAGAACGAATACCGTGCCGCCCACCGTTGCCACCGCGATCCAGCGCGCGTGCACCGCCGGTTTTCCCGCGATGCGATCCCCTACCGGATACTGCCACAGGATCTCCTGGGGGGAGCCCTGGGCGAGAAGAAGAAACCACAACCAGATCATCGCGGCATTATACGGATCTCAAGTAACTTGCGCAATGTGAAAGGGTTATAACTTGCTTCCGTTGCCTGCCCTGGGCAACTGTGTTATCCTTCCGGCCTTCAGGCCGCCGTCCGATCGAGCGGAAAACAGGACGTTTCCTATGTTTCAAGTCGTCAAGGGTACCCGCGATATCCTTCCGGAAAGGATAGAAGTGTGGCAACGGGCCGAGAGGATGGCCCACGAGGTGTTTCACCTCTACGGTTTCCGGGAGATCCGCACCCCGATTCTGGAATCGACCGATCTGTTTCGACAGGGCTTGGGTTCCGACACCGACGTGGTGAAGAAGGAAATGTACACCTTCCTCGACCGGAAGGGACGTTCCCTGACCCTGCGGCCGGAGAATACGGCTCCGGTGGTGCGGGCCTACCTGGAGGATGGCCGGCACCGGAGGGCCGGCCTGGACCGCATGTACTATGTGGGTCCCATGTTTCGATACGAACAGCCCCAGAAGGGAAGATATCGGCAATTCCACCAGATCGGAGTGGAGGTGTTCGGAGGAAAGGAACCCGAGGTGGACGCGGAGACCATGGAGATGGTCTTGTATTTCCTGGATCGTCTTGGAATTGGCGGTTGCCAGCTTGAACTGAACACGGTCGGGGATGAAACTTGCCGCCCTGGGTATCGGAAGGTTTTGATGGACGCGCTGGTTTCCCACCAGGGGGAACTCTGCCGGGACTGCCGGGAACGGTACCGCGGCAATCCCCTGAGAATTCTCGATTGTAAACAGGAGACTTGCCGGACGATTCTCCGGGACGGGCCCTTCCTTCAGGATCATCTCTGTGCCGGGTGCCGAGAACATTTCCACGCCGTGCAGCGAATCCTCGAAGATCTGGAGGTTCCTTTCCGGATCCAGCCGAGAATTGTCCGGGGGCTTGACTATTACACGCGGACCACCTTCGAAGTCACCAATTCAACGTTGGGCGCCCAGGACTCGCTGTTGGGCGGCGGCCGTTACGATGGCCTGGTGGAAAGATTCGGAGGGCCCGCCGTGCCGGGGTTCGGGTTCGCCATCGGGCTTGACCGGCTCGTGCTGGTACTTTCCGGTGGCGGTGACGAGGCTCCGGTCCCAACCGGAATCTTCTTGATCGCCACCGGCGGAGAGGTGTCACGATGGTTCATGAAAACAGCCCGGAAGCTTCGGCGGCGGGGGCTGCGTGTGGTGAACGAGTTCGGGGAGAAAAGTTTGAAGGCGCAGATGCGCCGGGCGGATCGATCCGGCTGCAGCCATGTCCTGATCCGGCCCGAGGAGACGCCCGGCAGGGTCCGGGTCCGCAGGTTACAGGACGGGGAGCAATCGGAGTTCGACCAGGAAGCATGGGAGGAGATCGTGCGGGAGGTAAATATTGGCAAAGGGGAGTGACCTGTCGCGTCGGACTCATGGCTGCGGCGAGCTCAAAATCGAGGATGTGAGTCGAGAGGTTATCCTCGCTGGATGGGTTCATCGGATCCGGGATCACGGCGGAGTGGTCTTTATCGATCTCCGGGATCGACAGGGAATCACCCAGCTTGTGATCCGGGCCGAAGATTCACCGGAGCCTTACCAGCTCGTCAAGGAGATCCGGCCGGAATCGGTGATCGGGATCGCCGGCAAGGTCCTCCAAAGGGGCCCAGAGAATATCAATTCCTCCCTGTCCACCGGGCAGATCGAGGTCCGGGTGAAGCGGCTCGAAGTGTTCAATCTTGCCGACCCCCTGCCGTTTCCCCTGGAGGGGCAAACCCTTGCCGGCGAAGAGCTTCGCCTCAAATACCGGTATCTGGATTTGCGTCGACCGAGGTATCAAGACATCTTCCGGCTCCGCCACCGGGTATCGTTAGCGGTGCGGCGTTATCTCGACGAGAGAGAATTCCTGGAGATCGAAACTCCCGCCTTGACGAAATCAACTCCGGAAGGGTCGCGAGAATACCTCGTACCCTCCCGGATCAATCCGGGTAGTTTTTATTCATTGCCCCAATCGCCGCAACTGTTCAAACAGATTTTGATGATTTCGGGCTTTGACCGTTATTTTCAGATTGCCCGTTGTTACCGGGACGAGGATCTCCGATCCGACCGGCAACCGGAATTTACGCAGATCGACATTGAAATGGCATTCGTTCAGAAACAGCAGATCTTCGAATTGATCAACGGTCTCATGGAAGTAATTTTTCGAACGGCCGGAAAAACCTTGAACCGGCCTTACCCTATCCTGGATTACGCGGAGGCCATGGAAAGATTTGGTACAGACAAACCCGATTTCCGGTTTGGAATGGA
>JAPUIV010000043.1 GCA_027296665.1 Acidobacteriota bacterium
ACCCATCCACGCTTCTGAATCGATAGCCAGGATCGGTTTCAACATCGGTTCCTCCTTGTTTCAAAGCTCAAGTTCAGGGTTACTAAAACAAAGATAAACAGCGGGAGGCGGTAGTCAAGTCATTTTGAGACAATAATTTACAGGATTTCAAAATTTTGACGGAGAGTTACGGAATGGTCCCGGAAATCCTCAACACGGCCGATGCTGGATGTGGGGAGAAACGAGCGTTCAGCGCTGGCAGCGGGGGCAAAAAAAGGTTCCGCGTCCCGCCTGGGTGATGCGGCGAATCGTTCCAGCGCATCGGAGACAGGGTTTGCCTGCCCGGTTGTAGACCCGGAGGGCGACGGCGAATAGACCGACTTCCCCGTCCGCCTTCAGATAGTCCCGGAAGGTGGTTCCTCCCGCCTCGATCGCCTCCGCCAGGACCGTTCGCAGGGATTGAACGAGCCTCTCCCAGCGAATCCGGCCGATCCTCCCCACGGGCAGCCTCGGATCGATCCGGGCCCTATGCAGGGTCTCGCAGGCATAGATATTGCCAACGCCGGCCACCGACCGGGTATCGATCAAGAAGTTCTTCACGGGCCGGGTTCGATTCCGGGTGGATTGAAACAACCGATCGCCGGTCAGGGAACCGTCAAGCGGTTCAGGTCCCAGATTCCGGAGCCGGGGATGCTGGTCGATGTTTCCGGTCTGGATCACCAGCAGCATTCCAAAACGCCGGCTGTCGGCAAAACGGAGATCCCTGCCGTCACTCAGGGAGATCACCACGTGCTCGTGGGGGCGGCGGGGCTGGTCAACCTCGGTGACCCAGAGTTGACCGGTCATGCCGAGATGGATCAGCAGGGTACTGCCGGTGTCGGTTCCCAGGAGCAAGTACTTGCTCCGCCTCCGTATGGAAAGGAACCTGGATCCGACCAGGCGGCGAAGTTGAACGGGGATCACCGGCTCCCGCAAGCGCCGTTCCCGAACCACCACCCGGTCGATCCGGCGGCCGGTAAGGATCGGTTCCAGACCCCGGCGGATCGTTTCGATTTCGGGAAGTTCCGGCATGGATGAGAGACCTAACCGCTCGCGAACTGTTTCAAGCCGAGCACCACCGACACCGCGATGGAAAGGAAGGTGGCGGCCACGCAGATCAACGCGAGCAGATGGTGATTCAACCGTTCGGGCCGTTCGGGACCAAGCCATTCCGAGGCGGCATAACCGCCCAGGAATCCTCCCAGGTGGGCATAGTTGTCGACAAAGGGCAGGAAGAGGCCGAAGAGAAACAGGATGACGGCGAAAGTCCAGGCCTGCCGGCCGAGAAAACTACTGCCGACTCTTCGGCCGTAATAGACGAGAGCCCCCAGGAGCCCGAAAATGGGCGCGGAGGCGCCCACCGTGAAACTTGCCCCGCGCAGGAAGGGGATGGGAAGAAACCCGAGAAACGCGCCGGCGAAGCTGGTGAGAAGGAATCCCGTGATGGAAGAGACGGTGTACAGGATCACCAGGCGGCTCTGGCCGAAGAGTTCCGCGGTGGCCGGGACGAGCTGGCGCACCCACATCATGTTGAACAGGATGTGGATGAGATTGCCGTGCAGCCAGGCTGCGCTCAGTACTGTCCACCACCGGCCGTAAACAAAGACGGGGGCGGCGCCGCTGGAGCCGAACAGGAACAGGACCTTGTTACTGGGAGAGAAGAAGGAAAATCCCGATTGTGGAGGAGTATTCCCGATGCCGACGGCAAGGGTCGCGATATAGAGGATGGAGCACCCCCACAGCACAATCTGGCTGAAGGAGAAATCCTCGGCGAAAAAACGGACCGCCGGACCGAAGCCCCAGATACTCGGATTCCATCGCCCGCAATGGAAGCAGTTCTTGTCCCGAACTCCGACCAGATTTCCGCAAGCGGGACAGATGACCGATCCCGTTTTTTGCCGTTTCCACACTTTTCATCAACTCCCGGTATTTCTGGGGCGCGCCTCAATAACCGGTTTCGGCCATCCCGAAAAATTCGACGCTGGACGGCGCGGTGGCGCCGCACGAGATCGAGTCGGACATGCCGGAACTGATATACGAACAGGCATTGTCGGTGGCGGTTTTCTGGCAGGCCATGCGGTCGGGACCCTGCGCCCGGCGGCACTTCCGGTTTCCCCGGAACTCGATGCACACCTCGCACTCCACGACGGTCTTGGAAATGACCTGGTAGGTCATCCAGGCGGCGGGGAATAGAACCAGGGCGGCCACCCCGAGCCCCTTGAGGATCTTTCGGGTCATGGAAGTTGCAGAAGATTCAGGCCGATCTCTTCTTCCCATTTTCGCTCCACGGTACCTGAAAATGGTACCAGGGTCACCTCCACCGTCACGCTCACGCGGGCGGAGAACAGGTGGCCCGCCCGCGCCCGGTGGCTCCGATCGGCCAGGACGGCGTGCAGGTGAAGGGTCGGCTTTCCGTCCAGAAGGGACAGGTTCCCGTTCATTCCAGCCAGTTCAAAGCTTTCAGGGAACTCTTCCCGGAGATATTCCCGTGTTTCCGGATCGAAATACCCCAGGACGATATTCCGGACAGCGCCGATGCCCGATACCGCCGCCGCCCGGATCTTCTTCTCCTGGGCGAACCCGGCCAGCGCCTCGACGATCTCCTCTCCCTTCATCAATCGAATCAGATACCGGTCGCCAAACTGGGCATACTTCATTGATCAATATCTCCCGAATCGGTTACCCGCCCGGCCGTGTCCATTTTTCTCCCCGAGGGTGCTGATATGATACGATCATTTCTCGCTTCCTGCCTCATCACCCTGCCAATCCGTCTCCTGCGCGGTCCGCGCCGGTGGTCTCGGGCCTGATCTGAACCAGGAACTTCTGGAGATCGGCGAGGGCCCGTTCGCCCAGGGCCTGATTGCGCTTCCGGCGGTTCCGGATCGAAAGGGGCGGAAGAAGGCCGAAGGAGATGTTGGTGGGCTGGTAGTTTTCCGGTTCGGCGTTGGCAACGTAGTGCAGCAAGGCCCCTAAGGCCGTGGTCTCGGGGAGGACCAGCGGTTCTCTGTCCTCCAGGAGGAGGGCGGTGTTGATCCCGGCAATCAATCCGGAGGCGGATGACTCCAGATACCCCTCCACCCCGGAGATCTGTCCGGCGAAGAAGAGGTCTTGCCGCCGTCTGCATTGCAGGGTCGGCAAGAGGACCTTCGGGGCATTGATGTAACTGTTCCTGTGGATCATCCCGAGACGAACAAACTCCGCCTTCTCCAGTCCGGGGATGCGACGTATGATTTCCTTCTGTTCCCCCCATCGAAGAGAGTTCTGAAACCCGACCATGCTGTAGTGGGAGGCCGCGAGGTTGTCCTGCCGGAGCTGGACGACCGCGTACGGTCTTTGCCCGGTTCGGGGATCCCGGAGCCCGACGGGACGCATCGGCCCGAATCGCGGGGTATCCTTGCCGCGCCGGGCCAGTTCCTCGATCGGCAGGCAACCCTCGAAGAAGGGGATCTTTTCGAATTCCTGGGGAGGGCGGTTCTCGGCGCGGAGCAAGGCCTCGATGAAGGCGGAGTACTGTTCCTCGTTCATCGGGCAGTTTAGGTAATCGTCTCCCCCCTTCCCGTACCGCGAACCGGGGAAGGCCACCGTGGTATCTATCGACTCCGCCTCGATGATCGGCGAGACGGCATCAAAGAAGTACAGATGATTCCGTCCGGTGAAACGCGCGATCGAATCGGCCATGCGATCGCTCACCAGGGGACCGGTGGCGACGATCGCCGGTCCTTCCTCCGGGATCTCCGTCACCTCTTCTCTCAGGATCCGGATGTTACTGTTTCCCCCGATCGTTCCGGTGACCTCGGCCGCGAACCGGTCGCGATCGACCGCCAGGGCGGATCCGGCCGGCACCCGGGCCCGGTCAGCCATCTCCAGGATCAGGGATCCGCACCGGCGCATCTCTTCCTTGAGAAGGCCGGAGGCGTTTTCCATCCGGTTCGATTTGAAGGAATTGCTGCAGACAAGCTCGGCGAGACGATCGGTCCGGTGAACGGCGGTTTTTCGCACCGGGCGCATCTCGTACAGGCGAACGAGATGGCCCCGGCGGGCAATCTGCCACGCCGCCTCGCAACCGGCCAGTCCCCCGCCAACAACGATCGCCTCTCTGCCGGGTTTTTCAATCATGGATCTTCAGGAGGAGGTTCGGGTCAGTCGTTGACCGCTACCTTGAACTTGCAGGGTTTGTTGTCACAGAAGTGGGTGGTTCCATCCCGCTTGGTTATTTTTTCCAGAAGATAGGCCCGATCGCACTCCGGGCATGGCTTCTCGATAGGGCGGTACCAGGAAACGAACTCGCATTTGGGATATTCGCTGCATCCGAAGAATATCTTACCCCGCTTGGAACGGCGTTCCACCACCCGCCCGGAGGAGCACTCCTTGTGCGGGCAGTCGAGACCTATCTCCTTCAACTTGATGAACTTACAGGTCGGGTAATCCCTGCAGGCCTTGAATTCGCCGAACCTACCTTCCTTGATGGCGAGATTTTTTTTGCAACGTGGGCAAGTTTCATCGAGGATCTTGTCGACATGCTGCTGGATCTTTCCATCTTTATCGTACTTGAGTTTTTTGGTGTTCCGGCAATTCGGATACCCCGAACAGGCGAGGAACTGGCCGAACCGCCCTCTCTTGATCGCCATGGCCATACCGCACTTCTCGCACACTTCCTCGATCGTGGTTTTTGCCGAATCGCCTTCCCCTTCCGGTTCCTGGGTGTTCTTGCAATCCGGATATCCCGAACAGGCGAGGAACTGCCCGAACCGTCCCCACTTTTTCACCATCTTCAGGCCGCACTTGGAACAGATTTGATCGGTCGGGATCTCTTCCCGTTTCACGTTTCGCATCATCACTTCCGCCCGTTTGAGATCCTTGGCGAATTTGTCGTGGAAATCTTTGAGGGCGTCCGACCATGCGAGCTTTCCATTTTCGATCTCGTCCAGCTTCTCCTCCATCCTGGCGGTGTATTCCACGTTGAGGAGGTCGGCGAAGTTCTCCACCAGCAGGTCGGTGACCAGGATTCCGAGTTCCGTGGGGAGGAAATGATTTTGCTCCTTGCGGGCGTAATCCCGGTTCTGCAGGGTGGAAAGGATGGAGGCGTAGGTGGAAGGCCGGCCAATGCCGTTTTCCTCCAGCTCCTTTACCAGGGAGGCTTCGCTGAAGCGGGGCGGCGGTTGCGTGAAGTGCTGCTTCGGGTTGAGTTTCTCCAGCTTGAGGAGTTGGTCTTTTTTCAGGGGCGGCAACGCCTCCGATCCCTCCGCCTCTCCTTCAGGCTCCTGCTTGTAGGCGAGAAGAAAGCCGGGAAAGGTTTGTACTGAACCGTTTACTCGGAGGGTATAATCACCGGCCGAGATGTCAACCGTAGTCGTTTCGAAACGGGCGGGTTGCATCTGGCTCGCCACGAACCGGCTCCAGATCAATTGATACAGATTGAGCTCATCGCGGTTCAGGTAAGGGCGGACGGCGTCGATCGAGAACTCAAGGGAGGTGGGTCGGATCGCTTCGTGAGCCTCCTGCGCTCCCTTCCTGGATTTATAAAGATTCGGCGATTGGGGAAGATAATCCTTGCCGTAAGCGGTTTCGATATGCTCGCGGACCTGGTTCAACGCTTCGGGCGCGGTCCGGGTCGAGTCGGTCCTCATGTAGGTGATGAGGCCGACCGTGCCCTGATCGCCGAGATCTTTTCCTTCATACAGACGCTGGGCGATCATCATCGTCTTGCGCACAGTGTAACCGAGCTTTCCGTAGGCATCATGTTGTAATTTGCTGGTGATGAAGGGGGGGAGCGGGTTTCGTTTCTTTTCTTTGGCCGTCAAACGAGCAACCCGATATTCGGCAGTCTTGAGGCCGGCGAGGACCTTGTCGGTATCTTCCTGGTTGCCGAGATTGATCTTTTTCCCGTTCGACTTGGTCAACTTCGCGGAAAAAGGAGGGGGAGACTCGCCCTGGAGATTGGCGGTCACCGTCCAGTACTCTTCCTTGACGAAGGCCTGGATCTCTTTTTCCCGTTCACAGATGATTCGCAGGGCGACCGATTGCACCCGGCCCGCGCTGAGACCCCGTTTCACCTTGTCCCAGAGGAGGGGGCTGATCTTGTATCCCATGAGCCGGTCCAGGATCCGCCGGGCGAACTGGGCGTCCACCCGGTTCCTGTCGATCGGTTGGGGGTTCTGGATTCCGGCGAGAACGGCTCGCTTGGTGATTTCGTTGAACATGACCCGGAAGATGTTCCTGTTCACTTTCCCCAGTTCTTCGGAAAGGTGGTAGCAGATTGCCTCGCCTTCCCGATCCGGGTCCGGGGCGAGAAAGACTTGATCCGCTTTCTTGGCTGCTTTTTTGAGTTCGTCGAGAATCTTTTTTCTTCCGGGAAGAACCTCGTAGGTCGCTTTGAAACTCTTGTTGACATCGACACCGAGTTTTCGCTTGGGGAGATCCTTCACATGGCCCATTGAGGCCTTGACGAGATACCCCGAGCCGAGGAATTTCAGGATTGTTTTGGCCTTGGCCGGTGACTCAACGATGACGAGTGACTTTGCCAACTCCTCCGCTCCTCTTGATTCGGAGAATATAGTTCTGACCGGGAAGATGAACAACCCGATCCCGGATTTCCAGCTGGAGGAGGCGATCCAGAAGTCGGGGAATCCTCAAGGAAACCTTGTCGGCCAGACTATCGATATGAATCGCCTCGTCCACCGAGAGGAAAGATAGTATCGACAATTCCTCGGAAGTCAAATCTCCGCCGTTTTTTTCCGGATCGGGCGAAACTGGCCTCGATGGCAGCTTCGCGCTGAGGTAGGGCGGAAATTCCTGGAGGATGTCAGCGGCCGATTGCACCAGGCCGGCCCCGTTCTTGATGAGGAAATTGGTTCCCACGCTTCCCCGATGAGTGATCCGCCCGGGCACGGCGAAAACTTCCCGCCCTTGCTCCAGGGCGAAATTGGCGGTGATCAACGATCCGCTACGCTCTGTTGCCTCGACCACCAGGGTGCCAAACGATAACCCGCTGATGATCCGGTTTCTGGCGGGAAAATTCATGGCCAGAGGCTCGGCCCCGAGAGGGAAGGGGCTCAGCACCGCGCCGTCCCCCGCGATCTTTTCACACAGGGAACGATTCTCGCGGGGATAGGGCCGGTCCAGGCCCGACCCGAGGACCGCAAGGGTTCTTCCCCCGGCATCGATCGCGGCCCGATGCGCTTCGGTGTCGATTCCCCTCGCCAGGCCGCTGACAATCGTGACGCCGGCGGCGGCCAGGTCCGACGAAATCCATCGAGCCGCCTGCCGGCCATAGTGGCTGGCCTGGCGCGCGCCGACGATGGCCAATGCCACTTCGTCCCGGGGAGAAAACGACCCGAACATGTACAAGACAGGCGGAGGGTCATGGATCTCCCGGAGCCGATCGGGATAATCGGCATCCGCGGGTGTGAGTACCCGGCAGCCCATTTCCTTCACCTTTTTCCATTCCCGTTCGAGGGCAGCCTCCAGCTCGTACTGTTTCAGGGCCTGGACCAGCAGGGAGAAAGTCCCCGCCTTGATCTTTCCCTTCTCGCCGCTCTCCGGCCGTTTCGCCAGGAGGGGAAAAATTCGCCTGGACATCCGCCTCGCGGCCTTGCCCAGGAAAGGAACCAGATTCCAGGCCATCCAGAAATGGCGTCCATCGTCATCGCTCAAATTGACCTCCCCGCGGGAGGCAGGGCACTAAACCTATAGGATGCCCTCAAAACCTGTCAAGCCGATCCACCCATCGCCCCCTGTCCTACGTGCATTTCCGGCCCTCCAGACCTAGATTTCGAACGGACGGTGAAAAAACCAGTGTACAAGGCTTATTAATAATGTTATATGGATCCTGGTTTTCGCAGGGTCGTTGAGGGGGGATATCCTGCGTTCCATGCCTCATTCCAAACCACTTTCACATTCCTCTGGCTGGCGGCCGTTGATGCGGTATCCGGCCAGAAGCCGGTTTCTTTCGCCATTCTTGGCCCTCCTCTTCCCCCTTTTCCTTTCCATTTTTCCTGCCTCTCCGGCCGATGGTTCCGGTTTGACGCGGGTCGACGCGAGGGAGCGGACGGCCAGCGGATGGTCGTTGTTCGAACAGGAGAGATGGGAAGAGGCTCTCGCGGCCTTTGACGAGGCCATTCGATCGGATCCGGGCGCAGCCGAGGCCTACCGGGGCCTGGCGGAAACCTTGTACCGGTTAGGGAGACCCGCGGAGGCGGCCGGGCAGATCCGGACGGGTCGAGGCAGTCCGGATTCTCAGGATTCTCCTGGAGGCTCGGCCCGGGGAGCAGGAGACCCGATTAGCTCTCGCCAGGAACCTGGCCTGGTCGGGTCATTACCGCGCCGCCATCGCCGAATGCCGGCGGGTGGAATCCGACAGTTCCGATCCGGGAATCCAGTATGAGGCGCATCAACTGGAGGCGCGGTTTCAGAGCTGGAAAGGGAACTATCAGGAAGCAGAGCGGTTATACGGGGCCCTGCTCTCCGAGCGGCCCGCCGATGCCGAACTTCGAATCGGCATCGCCGATACCCTCGCCTGGAACGGTTGGACCCGCCGGGCCGGGGAAAAATACCGGAATCTCCTCAACGGGAAGACCGCCCCGGCGGCCTGGGTGGGGTTGGCCGAGATCGCCCGGTGGCGGAAAAGACACGGCGAAGCGGAGGAATTGTATTCCAGGGCCCTGGAACTACAACCGGATCATCGACAGGCGCTGGAAGGGATCAGAAAAAATCAACGGGAGGCCGGCCCCGAGCTGGGACTGCGGGGATCCTCCTTCCGGGATTCCTCCGATTTTGACCGCGACAGCCTGGTGGCCCGCTACGACTTGTTCCGGGGCCATCCGTTGGCGCTCCGGACCGGAGCCGTCCGGACGCGATACCGTCAGGCCGATGACCGTCAAGTGTACAGGACCGTCCTGCCATTGCAGGCGACCTGGAAGGCGGGTCCGGTCTTTTCCGGGGCGGCTGGAGTTGCCCGCAACGATTACTCGGAAGGTCCCGATTCGACATCCTATTTCTTGCACGGATTCCTCGCGCCGCCGGCGGAACGGGTGCGCCTCCGCGCCGGTTTTGATCATTACGATATGATCGACGGAGCCGATCCGTTCGGCGAGAATTTCTACAATCAGGCCTTGACCATCGATGTCGTCGCTCTCGGCATCGATCTCGACGAGGCATGGGCCGGTTTGACCCTGCGTTTTACCGGCAGGCTGACCTGGGATATCGATCTCGCCAGGGCGGATATCTCGGACGGCAACGAGCGCGGCACCGGCTTCAGCCGGATCTCCTACCGGGTACCGGCCCGCGACCAGGTCGTGCTGTTCGGCCAGACCTATTACCAGGAAGTCAACGAACGGACCCTCCTCTATTTCGATCCGGTCGATTTCCTCAGCTATGGCCTGGGCGCCCGATGGGAAGGGGAAAGAGGGGAACGGTTCCGATTTCTCCTGGAAGGAACTTTGGGTCTTTTCCCGCGGGAAGAAGATCTTCTCGGTGGCCAGCTGCGTGCCTATGCGGAATGGGACCTGGGTGAATCCCTGTCGTTTCGGGTCACCGGTAATTATCTGAACTCACCCGAAGAAAGAGGCGCATTCGGTGAAAGCTACAAGGCTACCTACCTGGGCCTGGGCCTCGTGAAGCAGATCCCTCTGAAGAATCGCAGGACGGCCGCGCCGGCGGGGAAGGCGGGTAGGGAATGAACCTGTTCTTCGACGCCCAGGCCTACCTGCATCTCGGCATCGCCATTATCGCGTTCATCGGCGCGCGCCTGGCGGCCCGGTGGCCGTGGTTGAAGTGGTTCGTCGTGATATTGAGTGTCTATCTCTCCCTGCGGTACTTCCTGTGGAGAACCCTGTACACATTGAACCTGGAGAACTGGATCGGGATCCTGATCAGCGTGACCCTTCTCCTGGCCGAATGCTACGGGTTCCTGGCGGCCCTTCTGTTCTATTTCCAGACCCTCAGGCCAAAACGGGAAACGGTTCCGCGACAGGATGATCGGGTCCTTCCGGCCGTCGATATTTTCGTGACGATCTATGACGAATCGACCGACATCCTGTATCGAACCCTGGTCGCGTGCCAGGCGATCGAGTATCCGGCCAAGAAAATCTACGTCTGTGACGACGGGCAGCGCGACGAGGTGAGGCGTGTGGCCGAACGGCTTGGATGCAACTATCTCCGGGGACCCAGAAACGAGGACGCCAAAGCGGGGAACCTAAATCACGCCCTCGCCGCCACCGGCGGGCCTCTGATCCTCACACTGGACGTCGACCACGTGCCGGTCCGGACCTTCCTCCGGGAAACCGTCGGGTTCTTTCAGGATCCCCGGGTTGCCCTCGTTCAGACCGCCCATCATTTCTATAATCCCGATATCTTCCAGAGAAACCTGAGAGTGGAGACGGTGGCCTCGAACGAACAGGACATGTTTTTCCACATCGTTCAGCCGGGCCGGAACTTCTGGAACGCGAGTTTCTATTGCGGCAGCGGCGCCGTCCTGCGGCGGAGCAGCCTGAAAGAGGTGGGCGGATTCCGAACAGAGACGTTGACCGAGGACATCCACACCAGCATCCTCCTCCATTCCCGCGGATACCGATCGGTCTTCGTGAACAAGGACCTGGCGGCCGGCCTCGCTCCGGAGGATTTCGTCTCTTATGTCCGGCAAAGGAAACGTTGGGGTCGGGGCTGCTTCCAGGTATTTCTCCGGGCCAATCCATTCCTGCTCCGCGGTCTCACGCCGGGCCAGAGGATCAACTATTTCGCCTCGGTATTTTACTTTCTGCACGGGCTCCCGCGGTTGATCTATCTATTTGCGCCCCTGGCCTACCTCCTGTTCAGGCAATATCCGCTGCGCGCCACGGTGCCCGATCTGTTCAGTTTCTATTTCCCGCAACTGGTTGCGTTTTTATCGGTGCTTCCGGCCATCACCGGCGTTTTCCGCAAAGCCTTCTGGGCCGATATCTACGAGACCATCATCTGTTTTCCCCTCACCATGACCTTCCTCGGCATGTTCGTGAACCCCTGGAAGCGGAAGTTCGAGGTCACCCCCAAGGGATTGCTGTTTTCCCGGAACACCATCCGGCTCGGCATGACCTGGTGGATGATCGCTGTCGTTGCCCTGACGGTTATCGGCTTCTGGTTGGGATCCTTCCGCCTGTCGACCGGGCAGGGGGATCCCCCGGCCCTGATAATCAACCTGGTGTGGGCCTTCTATAACTTCGTGATTCTGATCTCGGCGATCCTCGCCGCCTACGAAAGACCCCAGCTCCGCGAGATGCCCAGAATTGCCCGGTCGATTCCCTGCGAGGTGAAGTTGGATGACGGGACCCGGATCGACACCCATACGCGGAACCTGAGCGAGACCGGCTTATCTCTGGATCTCCATGAGATCTACAGCCTTTCCCCGGAAGTCGAGATCGATCTGCGGGGGGACGGCGAGCATACCCGTATCCGGGGGAAATTGGTCCGTTTTGACCGCCGGCGCGGCAAGGAACCCTCGGTGGGCGTCCGTTTCCATGAACCCACCGAGGAACAACACCAGAGCCTCATCCGCCAGATGTACAGTTCACCGGAAGTCTGGGCCAACGCGCATACCCGGGTTGAGGCAGGGGCCTTGCCTTCCCTGTGGAAAATCGCCACCTCCGCCCTCCGTGTCCGGGCCGCCAGTCAGATCCTGAATCGAAAATCGTTGCGCTTCCCCGTCGCGGGGGATTGCCGGGTCCGGATCGACGGCCGGATCTTTTCCGCAATACTGCAGGATGTCAGCAGTGAAGGACTGGCCGTGGACCTGATCGATTCCGCCCCCGACCCCGATGATGAAGTGACGGTCTATCGTGGAGAAGGGGAGACCAGTTCTGCGGCCCTTCGCTGCGACCCGGTCTATTTCCGGAGGTCATCCGGAAGGATGAAGCTGGGATTGCGGGCTCGGACCCCGGCCCTTCTTTCCGAATGGATTTCCAGGAAAAGTTGATCCGTTCCCGGCCGGGATCACGGCTATCCAGGCGGGAACGGCGCGGTTCGAGGCGATGCCGATCGGCGCTTGGCCATCGGTTCTTCCGTTTTCAACCGCAACGCTTCCCCCACCAGATATAGAGAACCAGTGACCAGAACGGTGCCGGTGGATCCTGCCGTTCGATCCGCAGCCACCGCGGCTTCCCGGAGAGAATCCATCCAGGAGAAACGCAGTCCGACCCGCCGGGCCGAATCGATCAATGCCTTCCGTTCCGCGGCCCGGCCGGAAGGGGGCAGGCAAAGGAAAAGATGGGAGCAGTGCGGAGATAGGTAGCGCAGCATCCCTTCGTGATCTTTTTCCCGGAGAGCGCCGAAGATCAGGACGGGAGGTCGCTTATCGGTCTGCCGGGCCAGATAGGCCGCAAGCGATCGAGTTGCGGCAGGGTTGTGGGCCCCGTCGAGAAGCCACGCAGGACGCCCCGAGATCCGCTGCAGCCGTCCGGGCCACTGGACCGAAGCCAGGCCCGCCTGGATGGCGTTGGGAGGAATCTGGAATCCCCTTCCGGCGAGGATCTCGCAGGCGGCCACGGCGGTCGCGGCATTGTCGAGCTGGTGTTCCCCGGGAAGGGCGGGCAGCAGGGGGGGGATTTCCATTTTTCTTCCCAGGAAGGAGACCATGCCGGACGGGCAATGGACAACCCGCACCGCCTGCAGGGCCTCCATGTGAATGGCGCCCCGTTTACGGCACGCCCTCTCGATCGTATGGCGGACTTCCGAATGCTGCGCGCCGGAAAGGAGAAGGCCGGAGGGGCGCAGGATGCCGAGTTTTTCCCCGGCGATGACCGAGAGAGTGCTGCCGAGAAATTCCTGATGATCGAGTTCCACCGGAGTGATAATGGAAAACAGGGGATCGACGGCATTGGTGGCGTCGAAACGCCCTCCCATGCCGACCTCGAGTATGGCAATCTGCACACCGTCATCGTGAAAGTAAGACAGCGCCGCGGCGGTCGTCACCTCGAAGAAAGTGGGCAACGTCTTCAGAGCGCCGGAATGAAAAAGGGCGTGGATCGTTTCACGAAGGGAAAGGATCTTGGCGGCAAGCTGGTCCGGGGGAATTGGCCGTCCACCGGTGACGATCCTCTCCTCCAGCCGGATGAGGTGTGGAGAGGTGTACAGGCCGGTGTGTACCCCCGCTTGCTCCAGGATCGAGGCGAGCATGGCGGCCACCGACCCCTTTCCATTGGTTCCCCCGATCAGGATCGCCGGGAATTTTCGATGCGGGGCGCCGATCGCCTCCAGCAACCGGGAAATATTCTCCAGTCCGAGCTTGATCCCCAGCCGTTCCAGGCTGCGGAGGTAGAGCGTCATCCGGCGGTACTCGTTGGATGTCCGCCGTTCCATCATTGGGATGTTCTCCTGCGAATGGGAACCGAAATGGCCGGCTACGGCTGGAGGCGCCCGGGTTCCGTCGATCTCCTGGGTAAATTCTCGTTCACCATGAACCGGAGGCAACGGATCAGGGTGTCTTTCATTTCCGAACGTTCGACGATCAAATCCAGCATTCCCTTTTCCATGAGGAATTCCGAGCGCTGAAATCCTTCCGGCAATGTCTCGCGTATGGTCTGCTGGATCACCCGTGGGCCGGCGAAGCCGATCAAGGCCCTCGGCTCGGCAATATTGAGATCCCCCAGCATGGCAAAAGAGGCGGTGACCCCCCCCGTCGTTGGATCGGTAAGTATCGACAGGAAAGGAATGCCTTTCTCGTGCAGCCGCCCGAGGGCGGCGCTGATCTTCGCCATCTGCATGAGAGAGAGGGTGCCCTCCTGCATCCTGGCGCCGCCGGAACAGGAGACGATCAGCAAGGGAACAGATTCATCGAGGCACCTTTCGATGGCGAGCGTCACCTTTTCCCCCACCGCGGACCCCATGCTTCCGCCCATGAACCGGTACTCCATGACGCAGAGGATGATCGGAAACCCTCCCATGGTTCCCCGGGCGGTGATGATCGCTTCGTTCAGGCCGGTGCGTTCCTTGTAGTCCCGCAACCGATCCTTGTAGTTCTTGTGGTCGCGAAATTTCAAGGGATCGATCGAATAGATCTCGCTGTCCAGTTCCTGGTAGATGCCGTTGTCGAGAAGGGAGGTCAATCTCTCCTTGGCGGTAAGGCGGAAATGATAATTGCACTTGGGACAGACGTTGGAATTCCGGACCACCTCCTGCTGGTAGATGATCTGCTTGCAGCCGTTGCACTTGACCCAGAGCCCCTCGGGGACCTTCGAAAGTTTCCCTTCGACGGGAGTCCGGGGCGTCTTTTTCTTCCGGAACCACGCGATATCCATGGGATCCCTCTGATCAAGAAAATCTACCAGCCGGCCCCCGCCAAGTCAAGAAACCCGCCGGGACGGCGCCCTTGAACAGGGAAAGGGGAGTCAGCAAGGTGTCAGGAAGGTATCAAGGGGGCAGGACGATCCGGCCAACCCCGGCGGGGTCTTTCAGGATCCGCACCTTGACGCCGTAGACCTCTTGCAGCCGCGACTCGGTGAGCACCTGGTCCGCGTTTCCCTCGGCGGCGACGCGTCCCTGGTTCAGCAGGATCAACCGGTGGCCCCGGAGACCCGCCAGGGTCACGTCGTGCGACACCGCCAGGATGGTGATCCCCTCCCGGCGGTGCCAGTTTTCCAGGAGTTCGAAAAAGCGAATCTGGTGGGAAAGATCGAGAAAAGTGGTCGGTTCGTCGAGCAGGAGGATCCGCGGCCTCTGGGCCAACGCCCGGGCCAGGTATACGCGCTGCCGTTCGCCGCTGCTCAGTTCCGTGATCCGCCGCGACGCGAACCCGATGCAGTCGGTGGCCCGCATCGATTCGACCGCGATCTCCCGATCCGCCTTGCCGGGGAACCCCAGGAAACCCAGATGGGGGGCTCGTCCCATGAGAACGATCTGCCGGGCGGTGAAGGGAAACACCACCCGGCTCTCCTGGGGGAGAACCGCGACGAGTTTCGCCCGTTCGGACGCCGGCATCCTGTTGATCGGTTGGTCGAACAGGCGAACCTCTCCGGCGGCCGGAACGATGGCCCCGCTGAGGATCCGGAGGAGGGTGGTCTTTCCGGATCCGTTGGGGCCCAGCAGGATACTGAAGCTGCCGGCCGGGATCGAGAGATCGAAATCATGAAAGATGGCCGGCCCGCCCTCGTAACCGAAGGCGAGTTTCCGGGCGATCACGCTATTCAAAACGGGTGGTTCCCCTCTGGGCGCGGTACAACCACAGGAAAAAGGGGCCGCCCGCCATCGCCGTGATGACCCCGACCGGGATCTCGGCCGGAGCGGCCAGGACCCGGGCGAGAGTATCGGCCAGAACCAGGAAGGAGGCTCCGAACAGGACAGCCCCCGGCAGCAGGATACGATGATCGGAGCCGAGGAAAATCCGGCAGATGTGCGGGACCATCAATCCCAGAAATCCGATCATGCCGGTCAGGGAAACCACCGTCGCGGTGATCAGGGAGGCGGCCAGTATCCCGCTCAGGCGGACGGTAGCGACACGGACTCCCAGATTGGCCGCCTCCTCCTCGCCGAGGCTCAACAGGTTCAATCGATGGCTGATCAGAAACAGCCAGGTGAGCCCCGCGGCCACCGCCAACGCCACCGGGATCAAGGCCGCCCAGGAGGGAGAGGACATGCTGCCGACCAGCCAGAACAGGATCCCCTGCAGTTCGGTGAGATCCAGAACGGTCTCCATGAACAGGATCAGGGAGAAGAAGAAGGAGTTTGCCACCCATCCGATGAGCAGCATCGGATAGCCGGAGGCCCGTCCCTGCGGCCCTGCCAGGCGGATGACCAGGAAGGTCGCGAGAACGGCGCCGGCGAAGGCGGTCGCCGGCCGGAACTGGGACCAGTGGGCGATCCCCCCTCCGACAATCGCCAGCGGCAAGAGAGCTCCCACCGCCGCTCCCCCCGAGATCCCGAGGATGTAGGGGTCGGCGAGGGGATTGCGCAGGATCGCCTGAAAGGCGACACCGGCCCCCGCCAGGGCCGCGCCGGCCAGGGCCCCCAGAAGGATCCGGGGGAGCCGAACGCGGAGGATCAGGTCGTAGGCGAGGCTGGCGGTCTCGGTTCCCCGGAACAGATCGAGCGGGGAGATCCGGGTGGAACCGAACGACAGGCCGATGGCCAGGCTGACAATCAAGAGGAGGAAGAGGCCCGCCCCGGCCAGGATCGTTTTTCTAGTCCGGGTATCGGTCTCCATTCTCTTTCACGGCCGGCACCTCCGGATGAAGAATCTGGATCAGTTGCCGGAGAGCGGCGGGGGTTCTCGGCCCCGGCCGGAAGATCAGATCCGATTCGATCCCGAATACCTGTTTTTCCCGGACCGCCGGAATGGAGCTCCAGCGTTCCCATGAACCCAGGAGATCGATTTTCTTGACTCCGGAACTCATGTCTGCCGTCTCCGGTTCGAGGATCACCTCGGGAGCATATTCCAGCACCGCCTCGATCCCGATTCTCGGGTACCGGGTCTTTCCCCCGAAAAGGGGAACCTGGCCGCCGGCCAGCCTGATCAGTTCTCCCGGGAAGGAACTGGACCCGGCGATGATGAAGGGATCCCGGCTGAATGTCAAAAGGACCCGGGGCCTCGATTTCTGACGTACGGCCCGAACCAGAAGAGAAATTTCCTCCTGAATTTCCTTCACCAGGGCGCCGGCCTGGTCGGGCCTGCCGGTGGCGGTCCCGATGCGGTCAATCGCCTGATACAGTTCCTCCAGGCTCCGGGTCTCGACTATGAGGATAGGAACTCCGAGCCGTTCCACGGTCTCGACTGGGGCCCGGTTGCCGACGTTGGGAATGGCGATGACCAGATCGGGCCGCAGGGCGATGATCCGTTCCACGTTTGGATTGGCGAAGCCGCCCACTTTTGGCTTGTTCCTGGTCTCGGGAGGGAAGTTGGAGAACTCGGTCACCCCGGCGATGCGGTCGCCCAGATCGAGGCGGTACAGGATCTCGGTGATCCCGGGGGCCAGGGAGACGATCCGTTCCGGGGATCGGTCCGCGCTGAAGAGGTTCCCGTTGCAGAGGAAGGAAACGGAGAACAGCGAGAGGAAAAAAACGAAGGTGAAGCGGGGCATCGAAATATTCGTCGGGGCCTTATCGGAGATCAAGGCATCTGGAAACGGTGTCCAGGCGGCCGGACGGTGAGAACGGGGCAACTCGATTTTCGAACCACCTTTTCCGCGGTGCTACCCATCAGAAGGTGGCTGAGGCCGGTCCGGCCGTGGGTGGTCAGCAGGATCAACCCGGCCTTTTTTTGCCGGGATACACGCAGGATCTCGAGGAAGGGAGTGCCCCGCACCACCACGTAGGTTGCGGGAACCCGTTTCTTTATCTTGGGAGCGACGATCTTTTTCAGTTTTTCCCTGGCCCGTTTTTCCATTTCCCGCAGGACTTCCTCCACCGAAACGATCGAAACGGTTGGGTGCTGGGTAAGAGGAAGATCCTCGACGACATGGAGAACCACCAGGCTCGCCTTGAACTTCCGGGCGAAGTCGACGGCGGTATCCAGGATCTCGAGAGAATAGGCGGAAAAGTCAGTCGGCACCAGGATCTTTCGAATTTTGAGCATAACCTGGCGGCATCCTATCAAACTCCGGGTTCCGAAACAAGAAACGCCGGCCCATGGAACCGACCATCCGGATCCCCCTTGAGGTCGGCCGAAACCTGCCGTACACTGCGGGAAGGAAACTCCGTCCATTGAACAAACGATTCACCATGAGTCGGGAGTGCGAGTCGGATGAGCCAAAACCTGGCCCGGGAAGAACAAAAATTAGCGGAGATCTTCTTCGAGGAAAAAGAATCGGCCGGGACGGTCCGCCAGGACGGCCTGTCCGGTTCTCCCAGGATCGGATACGACGCCGGGGTTTCGGTTCGTGTCTGGACCGGCGAGGGGGATCGATATGTGAGCCGCTCGGGGTCGGGGCCCGCTGCGCTGCGCGAAGGGTTGGATGCAATCGGGTTCGATCCCGCGCGGCCTCCCCCCGCCGCGCCCCGGTCCGGATCCGAACTGTTCGATGCGGCAGCTTCCGGTCTGCAAATTTCCGGACCCGCCGCTTGCAAGGCCATGATGGAATGGCTCGAGGCTGTGGAAGACGCGGTTCGGGAAAGGGAGAGATCGATTTCCGAATGCCGGATCGGAATCTGGGAATCGATTCGCCGGGTGGCGGTCTTTTCTTCGGAAGGAAAGTTACTGAAGCGGATCGACCGGTGGGCCAACCTTTCGATCCGGATTGGTTCCATGGACGGCGGCAGGAAACGCTTCGGGAATTTCCGGGCAGGTCGTTGGGCCCTGGACACCCTTCTTCGATCGTTTCCGCCGGCTCGATGCGCGGATGCGGCTTGTGTCGACCTGGCGGAAGAGAGAGCCGTGGTGCCCGCCGGGGAGGCCGGCCGTGTATCGGTGGTTCTGGCCGGGGAAGCCTCCGGAACCTTTTTCCACGAGACCTGCGGGCATCTGCTCGAGGCCGATATGCACTCCCTTTCCTCGTTGCCTCTGGCCGGGGTAGGGACGGATGAACCGATTCCCGCCGGGTTGACCATTCATGACGATCCGACCGTGGCCGGAATGGGAGGAAGCGCCCGCTTCGATGATGAGGGGATAACCTGCCGAAGAACACTGCTGGTCGGGGAGGGGACCATCACCGGTTTCCTGCGTGACCGGCGGTCGGCCCGGCTTCTGGGAAAACCGGCCACGGGGAACGGGCGGCGGGGATCCTACCGCGATCGACCCATTCCCCGGCTCGGCAACCTGTTCGTGCGGGGCGGCAAGGAGGGCGCGGGAGAGGCGATCCGGTCCTGCGAGGATGGATTGCTGGTCGATCGGATCGAGTCCGGCCGGGTCGATCCGGTGACCGGGGAATTCAGACTGGCCGTTCGCCGGGCCAGAAAAATCCGCCAGGGCAGGCCCGGTTTGTTCCTGGGCCCTCTCCTCCTGGCGGGATCGGCCAGGGCGGCCCTTCTGGGGATCGAGGTTCTGGAGGAAGAGGCCGCCTCGGTGCAGGCAACGGGAACCTGCGTGAAGGAGGGCCAGATCCTTCTCACCGGTCTTTCCTCACCGCCGGTGCGATTCCGGGAGATGTCGGTCCTTCCGGCCTCGAGATGACCGGGGCTCCCCGATGACCGGGCATGCACTCGATTCACTGGAAGGCCTGGCCTCTTCCATTCTCGAGGAAACTTGCCGGCGGGGCAGTACGGTCGAACTGTTTCTCAAGCGAACCTGCTGGGAACAGACGATTCACCAGGAGGGTATCCGGCGCACGCAATCTTCGGGGATCGAGACCGGATGCGCCATCCGGGTCCTCCACCCGAATGGTCGATATCTCTTTCATCACACCTCCGACCCCGATCCTGTCCGGATCCGCCGGGCCATCGAAACGGCAGCAGAAGTTCCTGCGGTTGCCCGGCCTGCCGTTTTTGATCCGAACTGTCTTCCCACCGAACCGGTAGGGCCTGCAGGGAGGAAGCCGGACCATTCTCCGCCTTTTCCTCTAGGGGGAGATGAGTTTCTCCGCATGGCGGAGGAATCGGCCCGCCGGGCGGAGCAATCGATCGGTTCGGTTCCCCTGGCCATGTGCACGGACGGTGAAACAGAGATATGGCTGGGCAATAGTATGGGCCTGCGCGGGAGTTACCGGAGAACCTTGCGGCACGTGGTCCTGGGCTTGACCTGCCGTGATGGCGGCGGGGTCCGGTATCACCGCGCGGCAACGGCTCTTCCGGGCCGGCTCTCGCCGGAAAGGATCGGGCGCGAGGCGGCGCAACGTTCCGCATGGCCATTCCGGCAACCGGCGCGGATCCGCGGCCGGGTCCGCCTTCTTCTGTCACCCCCGGCGGCGGCGGAATGGGTCCGGCTCCTGGCGCCCCGGTGGAGGAGAGAGTTCCGGGTGGGAGATCGAATCGGACCCGATTCATTCGACCTGATGGATGACGGAACTTTTCCGGGAGGCATCTTGACCGCTCCGTTCGATGGCGAGGGCTGGCCCACGGAGAGAAGAATCCTGGTCAGTCGAGGTGTAGTCCGGGAACGGATTCCGGCCGGGAAGGTGAAGGGAAACCAGATCCGGGATTCATTCCGGCACCCCCCCAGAACCCACTTTACCAACCATTTCCTGGCGCCCGGCCGCCTCCGGACAGAGGAACTTTTCCGGGAGGCATCGGGCGGGATCCTGGTCCTGAATCTGAGGCCTTCCATCCCCTCCGGGATCGGCGGGGAGAATGGTGATCTGGAGATTTCCGGTTGCGCCGTGGAGAGGGGGGCTCCGGCGGGAGGGATCCGATCCGCTCATTTGAAAGGCGGGCGGGACAAGATCCTCGCGGCGATCGTGGAACGGGGAACCGATCTTCGGTTTTACCCTCTGGACGGATCTTTCGGATCCCCCAGCCTTCTTCTCGAGGGAATGGAGTTGACATCCTGATATGATAGACTTCTTCGGTTCTCATCATCAGCAGGAGGAATTTCGATGTACGAAGGAAATCGCCCGCCCGATCTGGGATTGAATGCGATCCTGGAACCGATTCAAAAATTTCTCGAAAGGTGGAAGGGGAAATCAAGTGGATGGATTACCCTCCTCATTATTATTGCCGGGATCTGGGCCCTCTCAGGTATCTACAAGGTCGGCCCGGGCGAACGCGGGATTGTCCTCACGTTCGGCAAGTTGACCGGACAGACCGAGCCGGGGCTCCGGTACCGGGTCCCCTGGCCGGTACAGAGCAGGGAGATCGTCGATATCGCCGGGGTGCGGCGGGCCGAGATTGGATTCAGGACCATTCGGAACCAGATCCATACGGTTCCCCAGGAATCGTTGATGTTGAGCGGTGACGAGAACATCGTCGATGTCCAACTCATCGTCCAGTATCTGGTCCGGGATCCGGTCCTGTTCCTGTACCGGGTGCGGGATGGACAAAAGATCCTCCACTCGGCCGCAGAGGTCGCGTTGCGCAGCGCCGTCGGCCAGAACACCATCGACTTCACCATGACCGAGGGCCGGGTCGAGGTGCAAGACCGGGTCAAGAAATATCTCCAGCGCCTTCTCGACGAATACGAGACCGGCCTCCAGGTCACCGAGGCCCGCCTCCTGGTGGTCGATCCGCCGGAGCAAGTCCGGGACGCGTTTCACGATGTCGTGCGGGCCTGGGAGGATAGAGAGAGGTTGATCCGGGAAGCGGAAGGGTTCCGGGAAGAGGTGGTTCCCCGGGCTCGCGGGGAAGCGGCCCAGATGGTGCTCGCCTCGGAAGCCTACCGCCAACAACGCCTGATCCGGGCCCAGGGGGACGCGGCCCGGTTTCTTTCGCTACTGGAAGAATACCGCAAGGCGCCCGCCGTCACCCGGGAACGGCTGTACCTGGAAACGATGGAAAGGGTGTTGCCATCGACGGAAAAATTCATACTTGCCACCGGAGCGGGGGGGAGCGGTGTCCTTCCCTTCCTTCCCCTGCGGGGTTTGCAAGGCGGCCCGGCCGGCGGGCGGGAAAAGGAGGGGAAAAGATAATGAAGATCACTGTCATTGTCCTTGTCGGGCTCATTCTCGCCGGTATCATCGTTCTGTCGCAGAGCGCCTACATCATCCCTGAATGGGGCCAGGGAATCATCTTGCAGTTCGGAGCCATGAAGCGGATCGACCGCGATCCCGGGCTTCATTTCAAGACCCCGTTTCTTCAGACTCTCCTGCGGTTCGAAAAGAGGGTCCTCACCTCCGATACCCGGCCGGGAGAGTACCTGACACTCGACAAGAAACGGATCCTCGTCGACCATATCGTCCGCTGGGAGATCCTGGATCCGCTGCAGTTCTACCGGACGGTCCGCCATGAGATCGGCGCCCGCTCCCGGATGGACGACATCGCCTCGGGCCGCCTGCGGCAGGAGATCGCCAAGCACAACTTCATCGACATCGTCCGGGAGGTCCGGGAGAAAATCATGGAGTCGGTCTCCGTGGAGGCGAGGGAGCGCGTGGAACCGTTCGGGATCCATGTACTCGACGTCCGGATCAAAAGGTTCGACCTACCCGACGAGGTGGAGACATCGGTGTACGCCCGGATGCGGGCGGAACGCGAGAGGATCGCCAAGCGGTACCGGGCCGAGGGAGAGGAGGCCGCGCGCGAGATCCGCGCCGGGGCAAACAAGGAGAAGGAGATCCTCCTGGCCCAGGCCTATGAAAAGAGCCAGAAGGAGCGGGGACTTGGCGACGCCCGGGCGGCGGCGGTCACCGGCAAGGCCTTCGGCCGGGATCCGGAATTCTACGCATTCATGCGCAAGCTGGAGACGTACGAGAAGATCCTGGCAAATGATACCACCATCGTGTTGCGGCACGATTCCGACCTGCTTCGCTATCTGGAATCACCGCGGAAGCGATGAATGAAATCATGCAGAAGAGGGTCAATCTACCCGACTGGGACCAGGAGGAAATGACAATGAATCAACTGAAGAAAAGACAAACCGGGCCGGTTCGGGCGGCAGGGAGCCTGGTCCGGGCTTCCTTCCTGTTCGGTCTGGCCCTACTGGGCTCCGCCGCCATCGCGATCGGCGCCGACAGCTTCGCCATCGACCCGGTTCATTCGGGGATTGAATTCTCCGTCCGCCATCTGCTCATCAGCCAGGTCAAGGGGAAATTCCTCGAATTCTCCGGCACCATCCTTTACGATGATGAGGATCTGTCCCGATCCAGGGTCGAGATCACCATCCAGGTCAAGAGCATCGATACCGGCAATGAAGGGCGCGACGGGCATCTCCGCGGCGCGGAATTCTTTGATGTCGAGAACCATTCCGAGATCACCTTTCAGAGCGAGGAGATCCGGAAACGGGGGGAGAAGTACATCGCGGTGGGCAACCTCACCATCCGGGGTGTGTCGCGCCGCATCGAACTGCCCTTCGAGGTTCTGGGCACGGTCAACGACCCCTGGGGCAATGTCCGGATCGGAGTTCGGGCCGAGATCACGATCGACCGGCAGGATTTCGGTGTCTCCTGGAGCAAGACCCTGGATAACGGCGGTCTCGTGGTCGGCAACGAAGTCAAGATCGAACTGAACCTGGAGGCGATGCACCCGATAGAGAAGCCGGAGGAGAACCAGTCCTGAGTAATCCTCCTTCCTCCTGGTAACGTTCCAGGAGGCGAAGGATCGGATCATACTCGGGGAAGCGGCGCAGCGCCTGGAGGGCGTTCCGCATTGCCGCGGGAATGTAGGCATTGAAATGCGAACGCTTCCTGGCCGTCACCTGGTAGGCGTAGGTTCCGGCGGCCTTGAGGCAGCGCTGCACCACAGAGAGGTCGAACTGGTCACGGAGGCCAGACTCCTCCTCTTTTCCGCCCGGTTTCCCCTCCATGAACTCCCAGAACATCTCTTCCTTCAGGTCCTCTCCGAGGTCGAGGTACGGATCCAGGAGAAGAGAGGCCAGATCGTATAGGGCCGGCCCCAGCCGGGCATCCTGGAAATCGACCACCGCCATCTCCCGGCCGTCCCAGAGAAGGTTGCGGGAATGGTAATCCCGGTGGCAGAGAACCTGTTCCGTCTTTTCCAGACGATCGCCGATCCGGTCGGCCCACCCGTCGAGCCGTTCCGCCTCTTGGCGCGGTAGGTCCAGTCCGAAGAGCCCTTGCAGCAGGTGGGTCCAGGTGAACCTGAGTTCGCCGGCCAGTTTTTGCCTGTCCAGATGGAGGCGGGCTCCCTCGAACTGGGCGGGAAGCTCCCGGGTGCCCCGGTCCTGGAGCAGCAAGAGGATCCGGATCGCTCTCCGGTAGGCAGTACGGATGGTTGAATCTCCGGTACGGAGCAGGTATTCCTGGAGGGTGGTGGGGCCGGCGTCGTTCATGAGAACCCAGGCCTCGGCCGGGCACATCGCCTCGATCCCGGGCACCGGGATCCCGATTCCGGCCAGGAACCCTTGCATCTGGCAGAATGGCGATCGATCCGGGTCGAACGGATCGGTCTCAACCATCAGGATCAGTGAAGGAAGATTGTTTTCCCGGAATACCCGGTAAAAGGAACGGCTCGAGGCATCCCCCTGGAGTTTTTCCAGCCGGAGGGGCGAGTTCAGTCTCTTCAACAGCTTGATCGCCAGGGTCTGCTCATCCATGCTCATGGCATGGCCTCGGAGAAGGGGGCGGCAGGCGGCGAAAGATCCTGGATGCTGGGGCCATTCCCCGCCGAGGGGAGGAAGATCTTTTCTTGGGCCTCTGTTCCCCCCGGTACCTCGGCCCCCGCAACGATACAGTCGGTGAGGTAGGCATCGGGTCCGACCCGGCTTCCCTCCCAGAGTAAGGTCCGGCGGAGCCTGGCACCCTTCCCGATGGCGACCTTTCTTCCCAGGATGACCCCATCCTCGAACCGGGCGGAGGGGGCGATGATCGTCTCCCGGCCGATCCAGGCCTGGCCGGATATCTGGGACGGGTCCCGCCGTTCAAGATGGCCCTCGGCGAAACAAGTACCGGTAGGCGACCCCTCCAGGCCGGGCTCGAGCCATTCCCGGGATTGCAGAAGCTGAAAATTGGCCTCCAGGTAGGCCCTGGGATTCCCTATCTCCACCCAGGCTCCTTCCGTGATGAACCCTCGCATGGCCGCCCCCGACCGGATCAGATCGGGGTAGATATCGACGGTGGTTTCACATGGCCGGTTGGCCGGGATCCGGGCAAGAAGTTCCGGCTCCATGAGCTGGACCCCCACGAAGATGTGGGGAGTGCCTGGCTTGCCCCCTTCCGGCTTGCCGTTGATCCGGACGATCCTGCCGTCGGCGTCGATCTCCACCGGCGCGTAGGGGGACCCTTCACAGTAAGGTTTCAGGGCCATGGTGACCAGGGCGCCTGAGTCCCGGTGCCGGCGGATCATTTTGCCCGGATCCAGGTCCACCAGGGAATCGGCATTCAGGGTCCAGAAGGTGCCGCTGCCCAGGATACGTTCCATCCGTTTCAGGCCTCCGCCGGTGCCCAGGAGATCGGTCTCTTTCGAGATCTCGACATGGAGACCTTCCGGTATTTCCTCCCCGAGCCGGGAAAGGATCGACTCGGGGTCGTGGTGCAGGTTCATGACGCAACTGTTGCAACCCCAGGCCTTTAAAAGCCTGAGGCCATAACCGAACAAGGGCCGATTGAGGAGGGGTAAAGAGGCTTTGGCACGCAAGGTGGTGAGAGGCCGCATCCTTACCCCTCTTCCGGCAGCTAAAAGAAAACCTTGCATATCCCCCTGGTCAAGCATCCCTTAGATCAAGGTAGGGATAGTTATCCGGATCGGATTTTTTAAGTCGGCATGTCGACATCTTGGGATCCTGATACCCGGTAAAGGTTTCAGAAGACCGTTCAAAATAAAATTTGAAAGATATATCGATCCGAAACCTTATCGCCGGGTCGTTACCCTTTCGACGGAGGGAAGAGTAGATCGCCCATTGCCTCGCCGATTCGTTCCGCATGTTCCCTGTGAAGATCCCGGTAGGACACGGTCAGGAAGTTTCCCGGCTGGAATCCGAGAAGCTGGCCCACCTCGCCGATCCTTTCCTGATCCCCTTCCAGTTCGATGAAATTGCCAATCGGCAGTTCATCCACCGCGATTTTCAGTCCCCGGAACTCGAACTCGGTCCGGTACTTCTGGTACCGGTAAGCCCGTTTAAATCCTACCCCCTCCAAAATTGCGGCCAGGGTATCGGGATCGCCGATTTTCACTTCCCTCTCCAGGCGGACCTTCGCCCCTCTCTCCACGCGGGCCTTTCCCTTGAAGGTCAACACCGCCTCTCCCGGTCTCCTGCGCAGCCGGAGAAGGCATCCTCGCTTCGCCAGCATGAGATCGGGGTAGTCGTACAGGAGATTATCCTCCAGATGCCTGTCCCGGAAACAGGCGGCCCCGAGGCTCTCCAGCCGGGACAGGAGGCGCTCCGGCTCATCTATCCGGATCTTGACCTCGATCTCCAGGAGTTCGTCCTCATTTTTTCCCGAAATCATTTCGCTCTCCCGGGTAGATAGTACCGCAGTCTTGGCCGGGACGGGGTTTCTTGACGGGGCTTGGCAAAGAGGTTAGCCTAGCCCGGTCTTCAAACCAATATGATCCGGTAGAAGCCGGATCCCATCCATAGTCTGGGAGGCAACGGAAGTGCTCAAGTTTCTTGCTGTTACGGTGCTCGGTGTGGTGGCCCTGTCTCTGGCTTCCCGTTCGGTCGCGGCGGGGGTTTTCCCCTACCCGGTCCAGCGGGCCACCCTCGATAATGGTCTGAAGGTTCTCATGGTCCCGATGCCCTCCGAGGGTCTGGTCTCCTACTGGTCGATCGTGCGGACCGGAGCCCGGGATGAAGTCGAGGAGGGAGTGACCGGGTTCGCCCATTTTTTTGAGCACATCATGTTCAAGGGCAGCAAGAAATACCCCGGATCCGAATACGATCGAATCGTGACGTCGATGGGGGCCGATGCCAATGCCTATACCACCGATGACCTTACTGCCTACCATCTGAGCCTGACCCGGGCGGACCTGCCAACGGTGATCGAGATCGAAAGCGATCGGTTCAAGCATCTGAGATACAGTGAAGACGACTTCAAGACCGAATCGGGCGCCGTCTACGGAGAGTTCCGCAAGGGACGCACGAATCCATTCTTTGTCCTGTACGAAGCGACCGTCAACAAGGCCTTCGACCGCCATACCTACCGCCATACCACCATTGGATTCGAGGATGACATCAAGCGGATGCCGGAACAGTACGAATACTCGAAAAGTTTCTTCAGCCGGTTCTACCGGCCGGAAAATGTTGTGATCCTGGTCACCGGCGATTTTGATCCCGGCTCCACCCTGAAGGAGATCCGGGAAAAATATGGCGACTGGGAGCGGGGTTACGTGGCCCCGAAGATTCCCGAAGAGCCCCCCCAGACGGCGCAGCGACGGATCGACGTCCCCTTCGACGGAAAGACCCTGCCGGTCCTGAGCATCAATTTCCGCGGGGAACGGTTCCTGCCGGACGATCGGACCATGGTCGGAGCCATTCTTGCCGGTGAGCTGGCCTTCGGAGAGACCTCCTCCCTTTATAAAAAGCTGGTCCTCAGGGAGCAGAGGCTGCAATTCCTGAGTAACGATTTCGGATTGAACCGGGATCCGAAACTCTGGTCGGTCGATGCAATGGTGAAGGATCCCGCCGATGTCCATGCGGTGGAGATGGAGATCTGGTCGACGATCCGGAACCTCCAGGACTCCCCGGTCGAGAGGGACCGGCTGGACGCGGCCCGTTCCCAGCTCAAGTACCGTTTCCTCTCCCTGCTTTCCACCCCGGACCGGGTCGCCAGCCTCCTGGCGAGGATCGTCGCTATCACAGGGGATCTGGAGGCGATCAACCGCCTGTTCGCCACCTACGACAAGGTGACGCCCGCCGATATCCAGAAGGCAGCCAGGAAATTCCTGCAACCCGAGAGGAGCACCGTCGCCATCCTTCACAGCGCCGATCAGGAGATTCCCGAGTCGGCCGTCCGGGCCGAACAGGTTCTCCTGCCGGTCGAAACCGACCCGAACGTCATCTTCAAGGTCTGGTTCCGGGTCGGCAGCCAGGACGACCCTCCAGGCAAGGAAGGGCTTGCCGCCCTGACCGCCGCCATGGTGAGCGAGGCGGGTACCGTGGATCTCGAATATGACCAGATCCTGGAGAAACTCTATCCCCTGGCCGCCAACTATCGGGTCTCGGTCGACAAGGAGATGACGGTGTTCACCGGAGTCGCACACCGGGATGTGGCCGGGAAGTTTTATTCTCTCTTGAAAGAAGCCCTTCTCCGTCCGGGATTCCGGGAAGGCGACTTCAAACGGT
>JAPUIV010000044.1 GCA_027296665.1 Acidobacteriota bacterium
ATAGGGGTATTCCCGCATGAAACCGTTGCCGCCGTTGATCTGGACGGCGTGCTGGATGACACGCCAGAGGGCCTCCGAAACGAAGATCTTGCAGATTGCCGATTCCAGGGAGTAATCGACCGGTTCGACCCGGTCGGCCAGGGCGGCGGTCGCGTAAATCACCGATTCGGCGGCGAAAGCGTCGGCCATCATCTCGGCGATCTTGTCCTGGATCATCCCGAACTCCGCAATCGGCTTGCCGAACTGGACCCTCTCCCTGGCGTGGGCAACGGACCGGTCGATCATCTCCTTGGCCGCGCCGAGACAGCACGCGGACAGGCTCAACCTTCCGGTGTTGAGGATCTCCAGGGCGATCTTGAACCCTTGCCCTTCCTCTCCCAGAAGATTCCCGGCCGGGACCTGGACGTTGTCGAGAATGAGGTCGGTGGTGGAGGATCCCCTCAATCCCAACTTCTTTTCTTCCTTCCCGGATGAGAGGCCGGGAAGGTCGCGGGGAACGAGAAAGGCCGAGATCGGATCCCGGCGGCCGCTCCCGGGGGGGCCCGGGGTCCGGACGAAAACGGTGAACAGGGAGGCGATTCCGCCGTTCGTGGTCCAGCGTTTCGTTCCGTTCAAGATGTAAACCTTGCGGTCCCGGTCGAATTTCGCCGTTGCCTTGAGGGAGGCGGCGTCGGATCCGGAGGTCGGCTCGGTGAGAGCGAAGGCCGCCAATAGCTCTCCGCTGGCCATTTTCGGCAGGTACTCCCTTTTCTGCTCCAGCGTCCCGAACAGAAGGATCCCCTTGTACCCGAGGCTCTGATGGCCGCCGATGGTCGTGGCGGTGGAGGCGCAGTAGCGGGAGACCTCCTCCATCACCCGGCAGTAGGCGGACAAAGACATGCCGTACCCGCCGAATTCTTCGGGGATCGTCATTCCCATGATGCCGAGATCGAACAGTCCCCGGATCACCTCGTCGGGCATCCTGGCCTGTTCGTCGATCGCGGCGCCATCGATCTTCTGGCCGGCGAATTTCCGGAAAGAATCGAGAAGCAGTTCCAGGCTTTCCCTTTCCCCGGCATCGGCAGGCGGGAAGGGAAAGATCATCCCCTCTTCCAGGTGCCCGGCGAAAAGTCCTCTGGCGAAACCGGGGAGGAGCCGTTTTTTTTCCATCATGATGTTTTCCCCGAACCTTTGAACAGGGTCAGCTAAAGAAATTTTTCTTCCGCCGGGTCATTTCCAGAAGCAGTTCGGCCGGCGCCATCCGTTCCCCGTATCGCGAGGCCATCACCTCCAGAAGGGAGACGATCTTGCCGATCCCGATCCCGTCGGCGTAACGCAACAACCCCCCCCGGAAAGGCGGAAACCCGGTTCCCAGGATCATCCCCAGGTCGACATCCCCCGGACGTCCAACGACCTCCTCCTCCAGGCATCGGGCCGCCTCGTTCACCATCGGCAGGAGAGTGCGCAGGCAGATCTCCTCCCCGGCCGGACGGATCCGGCCTTGCGGCCGAACCAGTTGATCGATTTCGGGATCGGGAACCGGCTTGCCGTCCTGGTACAGGTAAAAACCCTTGCCGTTCTTCACCCCGAACCGCTTTGCCGCCGCCAGCTTTTCCAGCAGTTCCACCGCGGATTCCCCCCTACCATATGCCTCATTCAAGGTCCGGGCAACCCGCGAGGCAACATCCATTCCCACCTGATCGAGGAGACGAAAGGGTCCCATCGGCATCCCGAACCGTTCCAGAGCCCGGTCCACCCGGGTCAACTCCGCCCCCTCCTCCAACAGGTGAAGCGCCTCGCCCAGGTAGGCCATCAATAAACGGTTCACCAGGAATCCCGGGCGGTCCCGGACCACGATCGGAACCTTGCGGATCTCCTTGACCATCTCCGCGGCGGTGGCCACCGCCCATGGATCGGTCCGGTCGGTGGCGACAATTTCAACCAGGGGCATCCGGTGCACCGGATTGAAGAAATGAACACCGAGAAACCGGCCCGGATGATCGGCGACGCGGCCGATCTCCCCGATCGGCAGCGACGAGGTATTTGTCGCTATGAGACATTCCGGCGACACGTTCGATTCGATCTCCCGGAGAATCCGGCGTTTCAACTCGAGGTCCTCGAAGACCGCCTCCACAACGAAATCGATGCAGCGGAACCCCGAGTAGGAAAGGGTGGGCTGGATCCGGGCCATTCGGTCGCGAAGATCCCGCCTGGTTCGGCGTTTGCGGCGGACCTGGCTCGCCAGGATACGGTGCGCCTCGCGCAGGCCCCGGGCCAGCGGCTCCACCGCCACATCCTTCATCCGGACCTGGGCGCCTTTCCCCGCGATCGCCAGGGCGATGCCGGCCCCCATGATGCCGGCCCCGACCACCGCGGCGCGGCGAACCGGTCTCGCTTTCCCTCCCTCGGGAAGGCCGGGATTCCGCCGCTGCCGACTGTTCAGATCGAAGAGGGCCATGAGATTTTTGGCCGTCGGGGTCAAGGCCAGTTCCCCCAGGGCCCGGGCCTCGACCCGAAGCCCCTGGTCAAGATCTCCGCCGTATGTCTCCTGCAGGATCCGGAGGGCGCGGAAAGGGGCGGGGTAATCTCCCCCCTTGAGCTTTTCCCTGAGCTTCCGCTCGGCCAGGGAGATCACCAGGCTACGGAGCGGTCCGATTCGCTGGAACAGGCGCTCCAGCGGCCGCTGGCCGGCGGGCCTTCTGACCGGATGATCGGCGATCCACCTCCTGGCCGCCGCCGGCAACAACTCGACCGGTACCACCTCGTCCACCAGGCCGATCCGCAGGGCCGCCGAAGCTCGCAGCTCACGGCCCGTCAGGATCAAGTCGAGGGCGGAACGGAGGCCGACGAGCCGTGGAAGCCTCTGGGTGCCGCCAAAGCCGGGAATGATGCCTAGCCGGACCTCCGGCAAGCCGATCCGGGTGGAGGGATCGTCGCTGGCGATCCGGTAGGTGCAGGCAAGGATCAGCTCCGTGCCGCCTCCCAGGCAGGTCCCATGAATCACCGCCGCGACCGGCACCGGCATCGCCGCGAGCCGGGAAAAGATCTTCTGACCCAGCCGCGCCTTGGTCTCCGCCTCCAGGGATGTCGACAGGGTCTGGATCTCCCGAACGTCGGCGCCGGCAATAAAATTCGCGGTCTTGCCGCTCTCGATCAGGATTCCCCGGATTCCGGCCTCGTTCGCCAGCTCTTCCAGGCACTCCTGAAACGCCATGAGGATCCGCTCGGTCAAGGTATTCACCCTTGCATCGGGAGAGTCGAACCGGATCCGGACGATCCCGTCCGCTTCCCGAATTTTTTCGATCCCTGCAAGGGTTCCCATCAGAGCTCCATCACGAAGGCACCCCCCTGGCCGCCTCCGGCGCACAGGGTGGCAAGACCGAGTTCGGTATTCCGGCGGCGCATCTCCTTGAGAAGGGTCAGAACGATTCGGGCTCCCGAGGCCCCGACCGGGTGTCCCAGCGCGATCGCGCCCCCGTTCACGTTCAGTATCGACGGGTCGATCTCCCCGATCGGCTCGGATCGGTCAAGTTCCTCGCGAGCGAACTTCCGGGAAGAAAAGGCGATCTGGTTGGCGAGAACCTGGGCCGCAAAGGCTTCATTGATCTCGATCAAGCCGATCCGTGAAAGAGGAAGGCCGGCCCGATCGAGGGCGGACGGCGTCGAGAAGGCAGGCCCCAGCCCCATGACCTCGGGTGCCAACCCGGCGAACGCGTAGGACCGGATCGCACCCAGGGAGGGAAGGCGGAGCCGGCGGGCCTTCTCCTCGGAACAGAGAATCAGGGCAACCGCTCCATCGGTCAACTGGCAAGAGTTGCCGGCCGTCACGGTTCCATGTTTTCGCTCGAAAACCGGCCGGAGCCGGGCCAGCGCCTCCATCGTTTGCTGGTGGCGCGGACCAATGTCATCTGCCACCGGCGCGTAGCCTGGCGGGAGGAAGACCGGCGCGATCTCCTCGGAAAGAAGGCCCTGCTCCCGCGCCCGGACCGCCCTCTGATGGCTGCGCAGGGCGAAACGATCCTGCTCTTCCCGGGAGATGGAGAATCGTCTCGCCAGCACCTCTGCCGTCTGCCCCATATTGAGGCCGCAGACCGGGTCGGTGAGTCCTTTCTCCAGGGCCACCACCGGCTTGAGGTGGCGTGGCCGGAGACCGGACAGGATCCGGATCCGGGCCAGAACCGATCTCGCCCGCCGCAGCTCCAGCAGAATCTTCTGGACCTCCTCACTCCACAGGAGGGGGATGGACGACATCGACTCGGTTCCGCCGACAACGATGGTACCGGCAAGGCCGGCTTCGATCCTTTGCGCCGCAGTGGCAATCGCCTGGAGTGAGGAGGCGCAATTCTGATTCACGGTGAAGGCGGGAACGGACCGGGGTATGCCGGCGGCCAGGGCGATCACCCGGGTGACGTTGGGAGCCCCGGGCGGCTGGGCGATGTTTCCGAAGATCACCTCGTCGACCTGGTCCGCCTCGAGTTCGCTTCGCGCCAACGCCTCGACAATCGCGATCCGGCCGAGCTCGACCGCACCGACCTCCTGGAAGACATTCCACGCCTTGACGAAGGGAGTTCGGACCCCTCCCACCACCACGACCCGTTTGGCTGGGATCATGCGAACCCTCCAGGGGAGATCGAGATCAGTCCGGGATTTTCACCAGGGGTCAATTCGATGTCGTCTCCCGGACATCTCTCCTGATGCCGTACTGTTCCATTTTTTTGTAAAGGTTGCTGCGGGGGGTGCCGATCGCCCTGGCGGTGCGGGCGATGTTCCAGCTGTTTGCCTCCAGTTTGTCGATCAGGTATTTCCGTTCGGCGTTTTCCCGGGCCTCCTGCAGAGATCCTGACTCCCCGGAAGGCTCAGGCGCCGGAGAGCTCTTCACGCGGGGAAGGAGTGTCTTCACGTCGGCCACCTCGATGTTTGGTCCGGCCGCCATGATCACCAGCCGCTCCACCGCGTTGCGCAGTTCACGGATATTGCCCCGCCAGTTGAGTGTTTCCATGTACCGGATCGCCCCCTCGGTAAGCCGGCGTTCCTGGTAATTGTTCTCTCCGGAGACGGCCAGGACGAAATGCCGGATCAGTTCGGAGATGTCCTCCCGGCGTTCCCGCAAAGGTGAGCAGTGCATCGGGATCACGTTCAGGCGAAAAAACAGATCTTCACGAAAGGTCTTTGCCTCGATCGCCTTGTCGAGATCGTGATTGGTCGCGGCGAGGACCCTGACGTCAACAGTGAACACCCGCGCCCCCCCGACCGGCTCCACCTCGCCGCTTTGCAATACCCGCAGTACCTTGGCCTGGGTCCGGTGACTCATATCACCGATCTCGTCCAGGAAGATCGTTCCCCCGTCCGCCTGAACGAACTTCCCGATCTGTTTCGCGGATGCACCGGTGAACGAACCTTTTTCGTGGCCGAACAGCTCGCTTTCGATCAGATCCTCCGGAATCGCCGCGCAGTTCACCTGGATGAACGGTTCCCATTGCCGTTTGCTGAGGCGATGAATCTCGCGGGCGACCAGCTCCTTTCCCACACCGCTCTCACCGGTGATGAGAACCGTGGCCGAGGTCGGAGCCGCTTTGGCGATCGCCCCGCGGAGCGACTTCATGGCGGCGCTCCTTCCCACCATCTGGAAACGATTCTCCACCCGGCGGCGGAGATCCCGGTTCTCCTCGGACAGTTTCCTCTGGGCGAGGGCGTTCCGGAGAACCAGGAGGATCCGCTCCCGTTCCAGCGGTTTTTCCAGAAAGTCGAAAGCGCCGAGCCGGGTCGCCTCCACCGCGGTAGCGATCGTTCCATGGCCGGAGATCATGACCACCGGAACCTGGCTGAATTCCCGCAGCCGGGCCAGCACCTCCATGCCATCCATTCTGGGCATCTTGATGTCGAGAAGGATCAGGTCGGGATGATCGTTTTCGGCGGCGCGGATCGCTTCCTCGGCCGAGCCGGCCAGGATCGACTCATACCCCTCGTAATCCAGGATCCTCTGCAGCGATTTCCGGATCGCCTCTTCATCATCGACGATGAGAACACGGCGCTTCATCGATGCCTCCCGATCGGCCGGGATGAAGAAAAGGGGACAGGAGGCGCCATCGGGGCTTCCTGTCCCCAGGTCCAAAAACTCGCGTACCGGGGCCGCCCCCGGGACACTCTTGGATCAATTCGCCTGAAGCCGGATGGTGACGAATCTGGCGGAATTGGCATTGACCACATACAGGACGACGATCCTCCGATCATGGGCCGATTCGATCGCTTCCCGGAATTCCGCCACGCTTTCTATC
>JAPUIV010000045.1 GCA_027296665.1 Acidobacteriota bacterium
ATGAGGGCGCCCTCCACAACCGGTTCCTGCTCAAGGGAGAGATGGACAAGGCCCTTTTCCCTGTCAATCTTTTCCACAAGGAACCACGACAGGTCACCGATATGGAAAAGGTTCTGGGGATCGATCTCTTTGGTCCACCCGAAACCCTCCCGGGAAACCTGGCCGCGGTATTCTCCGATCCGGATATCGGCCCCGTCAGGGCCGACCTTCGTTACCAGGCCCGGCAGAATGCTTCCCGTTTCGATCTCCTCTTCCCATGCCTCATCCTCGTATTCATCGAGGGAAACTTCACTGTCTTCATCCAGAAGATTTCGAATGGGACCTCGGTACCCCTGGCGTTTGTCCAACGCCCGAAGACCCTTGAGAACGGCCTCGTTGGCGGCCGCTTGCATCTCCATGTTCAGGGTCGAATAGACCTCCATTCCCCCGCCGTATATCGCCTTCCCGCCGTACCTCTTCTCGAGATCCTGGCGGATCCTTTCCACGAAGTAAGGGGCGATGTTTTTTGTCTCCTGCGGTTCCGGAAGAACCAGTGGTTCCTTTGAATGGATCTCGAAATCTTCGCGGGTCAGGTATCCTTCCTTCACCATGCGATTGAGAACATGGTCTCGCTTGCGAAGGGCCCGTTCGGGATGCCGGAAAGGAGATAGCGCTTCGGGCCTTTGCAGGATTCCGGCGAGAAGGGCGGCCTCGGCCAGGGTCAAATCGGCGGCATGTTTGCCGTGATACAACCGTGAGGCAGCCTCGAGTCCATAACGCCCATGGCCCATGTAGATCTGGTTACAGTAAAACTCCAGGATCTCTTCTTTCGTGTAGACTTTTTCGATCTGGAGCGCGAGGACAGCCTCCTGAACCTTTCTCCACACGGTCTTGTCGGGTTGAAGGAATAAATTTCTCGCCAGTTGCTGTGTAATGGTGCTAGCGCCCTGTGCGAATCGGAGAGACAGGACATCCTTGATGGCGGCCCGTAAAATGCTCCTGGGATCAATGCCGAAATGATGGTAGAACCGGGAGTCCTCGGTGGCGATGATTGCCGTACGGAGCACCTCCGGGATCTGCTCATACCGTATCAGGATCCGTTTTTGACCGGCAAATTCGTACAGAACCTCCCCCACGTCGGAATAAATCTTGGTTCCGATGGGCGGACGGTAGTCTTCCAGACGGCTTACCCGGGGGATGTCGATGGTGAGGAGGTAGCCTGAAACGCTTCCCGCCGCTGCGGCGATTCCAAACCCGGCGAGGATCCGCAGCCAAAAACGCCTCGAGGAGGGAGAGAATAACCCAGGCTTTGCTGTTTCGTCTTCCTTCATCACTGATATATAATTTACTTTACTCGGAAATCCCCGGTCAAGGCGGATTCCTCGACAGGCCCCGGCCCCCTCTGGGACCCCTCCAGGCAGTTCACGCGTGGGTGTAGCCGTTGCTGATTTCCATCATCATTCCGGTAAAAAATGAGGAACGGGCCATTCCTTCCACCCTTGAAAAACTCCTCCTGCAACGCGGAGAATTCGAGACCATCGTGGTAGATGGCGGCAGTTCCGACAGATCGATCGCGCTGGCGAAACAATGGGAGGAACCTTTTCGAAAAACCGGCCGGAAGTTAAAAAAAATACAATCTTCTCCCGGAAGGGGCCTACAAATGAACCGGGGAGCGCGCGAGGCCAGAGGGGAGATTCTCCTCTTTCTCCATGCAGACACCTGGCTGCCCGATGGCGCATTGGAAAAGGTGCGAGAGAAGATGGCAGACCCAAACTTTCTTGGCGGAGGATTCGCCCATCGGTTCAGGGAAAAGGGTTACCTGCTCCGGTGCATCTCCTTTTACTCCACCTGGAGAGGGGCGATTCGGCGTTCCTTCTGCGGAGATCAGGCGCTTTTTGTCCGGCGTTCCGTTTTCCTCCGGATGGGAGGATTTCGAGAGATGCCCCTGCTCGAGGATCTGGAATTCACCCGGCGCTTGCGCCGCCTTGGACGGGTTGGATTCATTTATCTCCCGGTAAGAACTTCCGCGCGAAGGGTTCGTAAGGTAGGGGTGTTCCAATTCCTTGTTTTTATCGCGATCGCGAAAATTTTCTTCGCTGTCGATCGGATACCCGAATTTCTTACCCGGAAATACCCTGAGGTCCGGTAGGGGAATGCCATGCCCGACTTCCGGATCGTAACCGATTTTCATCCCCGGGGGGACCAGCCTGAAGCGATTGCTTCCCTTGTGAGCGGGCTCGTCGAAAAACAACGCCATCAGGTGCTGTTGGGTGTGACCGGTTCAGGAAAAACTTTTACCATGGCCCGGGTGATAGCCCAGGTAAACCGCCCCGCCCTGGTCCTTGCCCACAACAAAACCTTGGCCGCCCAATTGTTCCAGGAATTCAGAAAATTTTTCCCCGAAAATGCAGTCGAGTATTTCGTCAGTTATTACGATTACTACCAACCCGAAGCATTCGTACCCCAGTCCAATACCTACATAGAAAAAGAGGCCACGGTAAACGAGGAGATCGACCGGCTCCGGCATTCGGCGACCCGCTCCCTGTTCGAGCGGAACGATGTCCTGATTGTGGCCTCGGTCTCTTGTATCTACGGATTGGGGTCCCCGGAAGCCTACCACGGCATGATGCTTTCCCTTGAAAGAGGCGCAGAAACGGATCGGGATGGAATTCTCAGGAAACTTGTCGAGATCCAGTATGAACGGCGGCGCTACGAACTGGAAAGAGGAACCTTTCGGGTGCGCGGAGATGCGGTGGAGATTCTGCCCCTTTATGAGCAGTTCGGTTTGCGGGTGGTGATCAACGATGGTCGGGTCGAATCGATTCATTCCATAGATCCGATCCGGGGCAATTCCATCCGGTCGATCGAACGGATGGCTGTTTATCCCAATTCCCATTACGTGACCGAACGGGAACAACTCCTGCGCGCGGTTGAAACCATCACCGAGGAACTGGAGGAACATACCTCCCTCCTGGAAAAGAATGGCCGTTTGCTGGAATGCCAGAGATTGCGGCAGCGAACCCTGTTCGACCTTGAGATGATCCGGGAGGTGGGCTACTGCCACGGAATCGAGAACTATTCCCGGCATCTCACCGGAAGGAGGGCAGGGGAACCACCCCCGACCCTGATCGATTATCTCCATCCCGACACCATCATTTTTCTGGATGAAAGCCACGTGACCGTACCCCAGATTCGGGGAATGTACCGCGGGGACCGATCCCGGAAACAGACCCTGATCGAATATGGCTACCGGCTTCCTTCCGCCCTGGATAATCGCCCTTTGAAATTTGAAGAGTTTGAAAGCCGGGCGCGGCAGTTGATCTATGTGTCCGCTACCCCGGGATTGTATGAGCTGGAGAAATCGGCAGGGCTGGTCGTTGAACAATTGATCCGGCCAACCGGGCTCACCGATCCTCCCATAACGGTCCGCCCGATCAAGGGACAGGTTGATGATCTCCTTGATGAAATCAGACGGGCGGTGAAGGAGAGAGATCGTGTTCTCGTGACCACCCTGACCAAGAGAATGGCAGAGGATCTCACCCAGTATTACCGGGAACTCGGGGTCCGGGTCGAGTATCTCCATTCCGATATCAAGACATTGGAACGGGTCCAGATCCTGAAAAGGCTCAGAAAGGGAGATTTCGACGTCCTCGTCGGGGTGAATCTTCTTCGGGAGGGACTCGATCTCCCCGAGGTTTCCGTGGTGGCGATTCTGGATGCCGACAAGGTGGTATTTCTTCGATCGGGTGGCTCCCTGATCAAGACCTGTGGACGGGCCTCCCGAAACGTCCGGGGCCGGGTGTTCATGTACGCCGATCGGATCACGAAGAGCATGGCGACGGCCATCGAGGAGACCGACCGGAGAAGAAACATGCAACTCGCATACAACCGCAAGCATCACATCACCCCGGAGTCGATAGTCAAATCGATTGATGACGTGCTCGGCAGCGTGTACGAGGCCGATTACCTCAAGATCCCGATGGGAGTACAGGAGCCGGAAGAGATCTATGGGAGCCAGGCCGAGATCGATAAAAGAGTCGGGCAACTCCGGAAAAAGATGCGCGCCGCCGCCTCCTCCCAGGAGTTCGAAAAGGCGGCTGAACTTCGTGATCGGATACGGGCGCTTGAAACGGCGGCCATTTTCCCGTTCCTGGACTCCGGCAAATCGAGCCCGGCCCGGTAGCATGATGGGTCAGCCCAATCCGAAGCTCGCCGAATCGGCTGCGGCCCTACCCGCAGGGCCCGGCGTATACATGTTCCGTTCGGGGGCCGGTACCATCCTGTACATCGGGAAGGCGAAATCGCTGCGCCAGAGAACCCGCTCCTATTTCAGGCCCGGTTCCGCGCATTCTCCCCGTATCGACAGGATGCTTGCCGAGGCGGTCGGTCTCGAGGTGATCGTCACCGATTCTGAAATTGAGGCGCTGATCCTGGAAAACCAGTTGATCAAGCTGGAAAAACCCCGCTACAACGTTTTACTCCGCGACGACAAGAACTATCCCTATTTGAAACTGACGTGGCAGGACAGATTCCCCCGCGCCGTCATGGTTCGCAGCGCCTTTCCGGACGGCCAGCTCTATTTCGGACCCTATCTACCGGCCCGCACGGCCCGGCGGTCCCTGAAGGCAATTGCCAGGTTGTTTCAGGTAGCCACCTGCAATGAAAAACTCGATGGCAGCCGGCCCCGTCCCTGCCTCTATTTTCACATGAAACAGTGCCTGGGTCCTTGCGCCGGCTTGATCACCCAGGTCGAATACCGGGAGGCGGTCAGGCAAGCCCGGATGTTCCTGGAGGGGGGGAACCGGGAATTACGGGTAGATCTCGCAAAAAAGATGCGATCTGCCTCGGATCGGGAAGATTTCGAGGCGGCGGCGAGATACAGGGATCTGCTCCGGATCGTGAAGAAACAGTCCGAGCGGGTTGGACTCCGGGGAATAGGACTGGTCGATCAAGATTTTTTCTCCTTCCACCGATCGGGAACCGATGCGCTCCTTCTGGTTTTCGTTCTGCGCAATGGCGCGGTGAGGTCTCGAAGGGAGTTCCGGTTCTCCGATCTGGATCTACCCGACGAGGAATTCCTCGCCTCCGCCATCTGCCAGTACTACGCCCTGGGGAATGCCATCCCCGCACGTATATTCACACCCATTCCGGTCCAGGACGGCGATTGGATTGCCCGGTGGCTCACCGAGAAGAATGGGCGCACCGTCAAGTTGTCCACTCCCACCCGGGGTCCCCGAAAAATGTTTCTCGCGACCCTGGAACGAAACGCCCGACTGGGGTTCCAAACATCGATCGAGGCAGTGCCGGACGGCGCCCGGATACTGGAACAGTTACGGGAAAGGATGCAACTCGACGCCATTCCCCACCGGATAGAAGGAATCGACATTTCCCACACCGGCGGCAGTTTGACCGTCGCCTCCGTGGTCGTCTGGGAGGGAGGGGATCCCGTGCGGCGCGCTTTCCGCAGGATGCGAATGAAATCGGTCTCCGGTCCCGATGACTATGCCGCCATGGCGGAGGCGGTGGGGCGACGGTATTCCCGGCTCATCCGCGAGGATGAACCCCTTCCCGATCTCCTCCTTCTGGACGGCGGCAAGGGGCAACTTGCGGCGGCCCAGAGGGGGCTGCGAGAGAACGGTATTCCGCCCATCCCCATCGCGGCGGTGGCAAAGAGGGAAGAGGAAGTATTCCTGCCAGGCCGTGCCGATCCTATGCCCCTTGATCGGCACGAGCCGGTTTTACATATCATCCATAGAATCCGGGACGAAGCACATCGTTACGCCCACGCGTATCACCGGCGGCTCCGCACCCGCAGCCTTCTTCGCACCGAACTGCAGGAGATTGCCGGGATCGGGCCGGCCAGGGCGAAGCGGCTGTTAAGACGTTTTGGTTCTCTCCAGGGGGTATCACGGGCGGGGGAGGAGGCGTTGGAGCAGGAAGTCGGCAAGGCTCTGGCAGCCCGGATCCGGAACCATTTTCCCGGCAGGAAATCCTGAAATAGGAGTGCCGAAATCCCCGTTTTTGCCTCGCTTGCCCTCCGCGTCCCTCACACCTATATTTTCCACCGGGCGGAATCGTTGCTCCCTCCGCCGGCTTCCTTTTGCCGCGCGGCCATTCCAATGGAAGACCTCCTGGTGGAAGAACTCTCAGACCGATTCCCTTTCCTGTTTCCGGGCCTGCTGAACCGAAAAGTCGGGCCCAGGGGAGAAGCGACCGCCGATCCGATTTCCGAGGAGGTAACCGGAAAATTGATGGGGTTCCTCTCCGCAATCAGCCTGGCCTATTTTTTCCACCGGATCGGGCATGAGGAATCCCTTTCATCCACCGTTCAGGACGCAATCCGGAAGAATTCCGGCCGCTCGGCCCGCCGCCTGCAGGAAAGGCTTTTGCTTCGCAGACCCGGCACCTTGAAGGAACTGTTCAGCCTCCCCGGCGGCAATCCTTCTCCCGAATGGGAGGATATTTCCAGATGCTACCGGAAGATCCTTCAGGGGAAAGATTCCCGGGGATTAGCCTCCCTTCTGGTCAAAAATTTCCGGTCCCAGATCCTCGGTGTTCCGGAATCGGAAGGGAAGGAGTTCAGGAAAGCGGAGGGGGACGAGATCGCCTTCGATCCGGTTGCCAGCCACGCCCTCCAATTACAGATCCAGGGATCGGTGCAGATTCCCCTGTTTCCATTCCTGGCACTGGGCCAGGACGGGAGACTCTATCTGTTCCAGGGCTACGATGGACAGCGGGCCGATTTTATTCTTCTGGCCGGATCGGCGCAGCGCCGTTCGCGGGATAGTTCCGTGCGTAAATGCCTGGCGGAATACTACCTGCAAATGGCCAGCTATTCCGACTCCCGGCGTATCTTCGATGGTCTCCGCGGCGGCGGCCCCCCCAGCGACCACCGGGGCCTCTGGGCCGCTGTCTACGGCGCCCTGGGGGATCGTTTTTTCCGGCAAGGCAGGTACACCGATGCGGCTCGAATCCTGGAGAGAGCCCTCCTGCACCGGCCCAACATTCCGGCCGCGAGATTCCAGCTCGGGGAGGCGTACAGGCATCTTGGCAAACTGGAGGAGGCGGAAAAGGTGGTCCTTTCGGTGCTGGAAAGGTATCCGAACCTTGAGCGGGCGCAAGTTCTTCTGGAGAAAACCCGGTCCGAGATCCGGAATTCGAACGATCCTCCCGCCGTTCCCGATGTCTCAAAAATTTCCCCGAACGGGAAAAAACAACAGGATCGAATCGTTTCCGGAAATCCTATCCGGCGCAACCAGGCAATACCTGCCCGGCCCGGCCGAGAGATCCCCATCCGGGATCAAAGACGGAAGATTGTCGAGTTTCTGATCGACATGACGGCGGACGCCGAACAGGGACGCTTCCTTCCCCTGATTGGCAGGGAAAGGGAGATGCGGGAGCTCTTTCAGGTTCTCTCCTGCCGGGACAAGAAAAACCCTCTTCTGGTGGGCGATGCCGGGGTGGGAAAGACGGCGATCGTGGAGGAACTGGCGAGACAGCTGATTGCCCCTGTACCCGGCAACCCCCTGGAGGGGAAGCGTCTCTTCACCCTGAACATTGCTTCCCTCCTGGCGGGGGCGAAGTACCGCGGGGAATTCGAGGAAAGGATGCTGGAAATCCTGGAGACGATTCGCCAGGACGATTCCATACTGTACGTGGATCATATTCACACCCTGATCCAGCCGGCTCATTCGCGCGGCACCTCCATGGACGCGGGAGGTTTGCTCAAGGGACCATTGATCCGGGGGGAGATCCAGATGATCGGGACCACCTCCTACGAAGACGCGCAGAATAGTCTCGACAAGGATCCGACCCTTTCGAGGTGTTTCCAGAGGATTCCGATCGATGAACCTGACCGGGAAGAGGCCGGAAAGATCCTGGTGGGCCTGAAGGGAAAATACGAGAAACACCATCGGATCTCCTACGAGGAGGAGGCCTTGAGGGGGAGCCTGGAGGCGATCCAGAGATTCCTGCCGGAGGGGAATTTCCCCGACAAGGCTCTGGACGTCGCCGATCGAGCGGGAGCGCGGGTGTCGTTGGAGATTGCCGCCGGCCTTCGGTCCGACCGTGTGGTCCGGGAGCCGGACTTGCTGGCGACCATCGCGGATATGGCCCGGATACCTTCCTCCCGGATATCCCAGGGATTCCGGCGCAACCTCAGGGGGCTCGAGCCCTTTCTCGGGGAGCGGATCATCGGGCAGGAAGAGGCGATCCGAACCGTCAGCCAGGTGTTGCGAAGTTCCTCCCGGGGGATGAAATTGCATCCCGACCGTCCCAATGGTGTCTTCCTGTTCCTGGGGCCGACCGGGGTAGGAAAAACGGAGCTGGCGCGGGCCATGTCGGAGGGGTTGTTCGGCGGAACCGATGGCCTGATCCGCATCGATATGTCGGAATACATGGATCGGATCAGTACCAGCCGTTTGATTGGAGCCGCCCCCGGGTACGTCGGGTATAATGACCTGAATCAACTCACCGACAAGGTTCGCCGTCGCCCCTATAGCCTCATCCTCCTGGACGAGGTGGAAAAGGCCGACCCACAGGCAATGCAGCTTTTTCTCCAGGTATTCGACGCGGGCCGGCTTACCGATGGCCGGGGACGGACCATCTCCTTCGGCGCTTCCACCATCGTGATGACCACGAATCTCGGATCGGAGCTGTACACCCAGTCCGCGGTGGGCTATTCGCAATCCGAAACACCCGGGAAGGCGACGCGGGAAATGCTCCGGAAGGAATTGATGAACCGGTTTCCTCCCGAGTTCCTCAACCGGATCGATGAGTTCATCTTCTTCCGGCGCCTGATGGAATCGGACGTTCTGGCCATCGCCAGGCTGCAACTGCGAGCGATCCGGGAAGAAATGGTGCGCCAGGGGGTTGAGCTGGTCATCAAGGACGAAGCCTTGGGAAAAATTGCCGCCCGGGGCTACAGCCCGCTCTGGGGGGCACGGGGCCTCGGTCGTAGTCTGCGCCGGGAGATCCTGGATCCGTTGGCATCCATTTCCCTGAACGAGGAATGGCCTCGCGTGGACCGGGTCGTGGTCGATCGGAACGGGGAAGAAACGACGATTTCCTGTTTCGATTCCGGCCGGCGCATTTTCTTTGAATCGGTCCCGCCGTCGACCTCCTCCTGACCGGACAAAACTCCTCTGAAATTTTCTAACGGTGGCGGTTTTCAGCACGAAAGGAGAGCTGAAACCTCCTTTCTTCCAGTTATTTACGAAGATCCCCCGGCAAATTCTCCTTGACAATTTGGACCTTGTTGGGTATAATTCCATTCAACCTGCGAGTACAGGACAGCCATATAGAGCGGAATCCGAGCCA
>JAPUIV010000046.1 GCA_027296665.1 Acidobacteriota bacterium
GGGGGCGAAATCTACATAATCAATCGTTGTAACTGGCACTGTACAAACACTATTGGTGTATCGGGTTGATATTCGCGGTGGGGCCAGAGAGAGGGCGGGGGGTCTGAGTGGGGATGCGTTCATCGCGACGACATCGTGCAACGCAGGGCGATGTGGGGCGATATTTGGGGTGGTTCGAACAGGGTAGACGAAGGTCTGAGATCGAATCGGCCAGGTCCGTGATTCACCGACGACGGTTGAAACTTCTCTCAAATCTGGGCAAATGTCAGAAATGGAACATAATCGCCTTTACAATTGATGTAAGTTGCTGAGGATAAAGAGGGGGGCCGATGCTTACAAGGCCGTTGCTCCCCCTTGCCGCAATAGAAGGCAATTAGCTTTGTGTTCTATTTATGTCGGTCGGACTTCCTGGGATCGCTTGAACCGCTTGTTTGGTACGCCTGAAGGGATTTGAACCCCTGACACCCGGCTCCGGAGGCCGGTGCTCTATCCACTGAGCTACAGGCGCAAAAAAGACGGTTGGAGTATACCACCCGAACCGCCGGCAGGGGAAGGTGGAGTATAATGCGGCGCCGGACCGACACCCAGGTGATATCCGGGAGGGAGTGAGTCTTTGCGCCGATTGATGCCGCTGGTACCGAAATCGATGGTCAAACTCTTCGCGAAACCCTATGTCGCGGGGGACACCCTGGAGAAGGGGATCGAGGCGGCGCGGACCTTACTCGAGGAGAGGGGAATCCTTACCAGTCTCGACCTGCTGGCCGAGGAGACCCGCAGCTCCGGGGAGGCGGAACAGTTCCTCCAGGTGTACCACCGAATGGTCGACGCATGTGCCGCTTTCCCCGACCCCGCCACCCGGCCCACCGTCTCGATCAAGCCCTCTTCCTTCACCACCCAACCGATGAACGGCACTGGCGGCCATCAGGCACCCGGGAGCGACCGGGCCATCCGGGAGATCGCGGAACACGCCCGGGAGAAGGATGTCCGGTTGACGATTGACATGGAGGATCGCCACTGGACCGACTGGACCCTGGAGATCATCCGCGCGCTTCACCGCGATCGGTTCACTGGCGTGGGAGCGGTTTTGCAAACCCGTTTGCAAAGAACCGAGTCCGATCTCAGAAATCTGCCGGAAGCATTGCGCGTCCGGATCGTCATCGGGATCTACCGGGAGCCCGCCGAGGTGGCCATCAGCGACAAGAAAGAGATGAAAGAGCGCATGCTCCGGGGCGCCGAGTATTTACTCAAAAAAGGGCACTTTGTCGAGTTTGCCACCCATGACGAGGAGTACGTGCGGAGGTTTCTCGAAGAAGTGGTCCCGGCGGCCGGGGCGGGAGGCGACCGTTACGAGGTCCAGATGATCTACGGCGTGCCGCGCAAGAAATTCCAGGATCTCCTGGTTGCCGGCAAGATCGGAACCCAGGGTGCGGTGCGGGTGCGGGTCTACGTGCCCTTCGCCACCTCATGGGATCACGCCATCGCTTACTGCCGCCGGCGCCTGATCGAGAACCCCTCCATGGCCTCCGCCGTCGCGAAAAATCTCGGCCGGATCCTCCTCGGCAGGTAATGATCTTCCCAATCAACCTGGAAAAAAGGGGAAAGTAATGACGCCGGAGGAATTCCTCGGAAAACTCGAAGCGGAGCGGGCCACCGCGATCATCCGTACTGACGATCAGAAGACCGCCGCCGCGGCGATGAAGGCGGCGATACGGGGAGGGTTCCGGATCCTGGAATTCACCCTCACCATTCCCGGCGCGTTGGAACTGATCTCGGATTTCTCCAAACGCCCCGAGATCATCATCGGCGCCGGCACCGTGTTGCGCCCGGAAGATGCCCAGAATGCCGTCCAGGCCGGGGCGAAGTATCTCGTCTCGCCGGTGATGGACAAGAAGGTGATCGAGGCGGGTCTTTCCCTCGGGGTCGCGACCATGCCCGGAACCCACACACCGACGGAGATGCTCGAGGCCTACCGGGCCGGTGCCCATCTGCAGAAGGTATTCCCGGCCGTCGCCGGGGGACCCGACGCCATCCGGGCGATCCTCGGCCCGATGCCCTTTCTTCGCCTGGTGCCAACCAACGGGGTCACCGGCGAGACCGCCGCGGCCTACCTGCGGGCGGGCGCGTTCTCGGTCGCCTTCGTCGGCTCGCTCTTCCCTCCCGCCGACCTGGCGGCGGAACGATTCGACCGGATCGAGGAACGGGCCCGGACCTTCCGGAAGATCGTGGAGCAGGTTCAGTGATTTGACAGGGCCGGCGAGCCGCGGATTCAGGAGAGGAATTCGGAACGGATCTTGCGGATGGCGAAGGGCCCCGGGCACTGCCAGATCAGCCTGGCGACCTCCAGCGGCCGGGCCTTGCCGCGGAGACTGTCCTCCAGCGTGACCAGAAAACTCTGTGAGGTTTCCGCTTCTTCCGGTTCCATCTCCATCGACCTGATTAATGGACGAAGATTGACCTTCTTGATCCCCTTCCGGGACCGGCGTTCCACCCAGATCTCCGCCTTTTCCAGTAAATTTTCCGCCCGGAGGCCCAGGTCGGTTGCCTGGGTTGCGCCGTTCCCGATCCGGTAGGTGGATGCGTCCATCTGCGAGTTAAGAGAAGGAAGATCGAGCGGAACCACCAGGACCTCCAGGATCTTCAATCCCTCCGGCGATACCAGGTTCACCCGTTCCCGGAATGATTCGGGCTTGAGCGGTTGGGTGACCTCCAGGTCGGCCCATTCCGCCTCCGACTCGACCCCCACCGGCAGGGCGGTGGCGAAGGCCAGCTTCGGATGGGGGGAGAAGCCGAGGGAGAAGGCCATCGGAATCTCCGCCCGGCGGAACGACCTTTGCATGGCCCGCATGAGCTCCAGGTGGGAGAGAAACCGGAGGGAGCCCGACTTGGTGAACCGGAACCGCAATCGCCGTACCGGCGGGGAGGAGGCGCGAAGCTGGCCCGAAACCCGGGGCTTGTAAGACTCCAGGACGATCCGATCCTTGGCCAACCCCTCCCGGGTCGAATGGATCATGCGCACGCAGGGATTTTCCTTCCCCTTGGGAAACCGCCGGATCGGCCCGCAGATGTAACAACGGGCATCGAGGCGGCAATCATGGATCGGCTTGTTGGCCAGGGTCTTTTCCCATTCCCCCTGGTGAAACTCCTTCCCGATCAGGGAATCGATATGATCCCAGGCCAGGGGGCGCCCGATCGGGATCTCCCTGAGGTACGGCTCGGGATCGATGCCTGCGTTCTCGAACGCCTGCTTCCAGACATCGATCTTGAGATGCTCGGTCCAACCGTCGAACTTGCACCCCAGCCGGACCGCCTCCTGCAGCACCCGGCCCAGCCGGCGGTCTCCCCGGGAGAACACCCCCTCCAGGAAGGAGGTCTCGGCGTCGTGATGCCCGAACTTAACGGCCGACCGGTTCCGCAGCTTCGACCGGAGCAATCGCTGGCGGGCCACCGTCTCCTCGACCGAAATCTGGGCGGCCCATTGGAATGGGGTGTGGGGTTTCGGCACGTGGGTCGACACCCCGAGGTTGACCCGCGCCTTCGGGTTCACCCTGCGGCCGCGCCGCAAGATTTCGTTCGTCAGTTCGGCGATGCCGAGGACGTCCTCTTCGGTCTCGGTCGGCAGGCCGATCATGAAATACAGTTTGATGTGATTCCACCCGCCGGCGAACACCTGTTCCGTTTTCCGGCACAGATCTTCCTGGGTGATCGGCTTCGAGATGGCGTCGCGCAGCCTCTGGGTTCCCGCCTCCGGCGCGAAGGTCCAGTTCGATCGTTTGTACCCCCCGATCGTTTCCGCCACCGCCATATTGAAACCGTCCACCCGCGTGCTCGGCATCGAAACGGAGACGTTGTGCGGCGCGAGTTGTTCGACGGTCTGGGTCACCAGCTCCAGGGAACGGGAATAATCGCAGGAGGAAAGCGACATCAGGGTCAGTTCCTCGTATCCGGTCTTCCGCCGGGTCTCTTCGACGATCTTGCCGATCGTCTCCAGCGATCGTTCCCGCACCGGCCGCGTGATCATCCCCGCCTGACAGAACCGGCAACCCCGCATGCAGCCGCGAAAGATCTCGAGCGACACCCGGTCATGGACCTGTTCGACCCAGGGGACGATATAGTCGGTGACGTACGGGGTTTTGTCCAGATCGAGCACCAGCCGCTTGCGGACCGCCGATGGAAGTTCCGCCGCGTTCGGTACCGAACCGAGCCAGCGGGCAATCTCTTCCGATCGATTCTGTTCCAGGAGGCCGGCCGACAGGATCACAACGGTTCGATCGGTGAGGACGCCGGTTTCGAAGCATGATGGGACATAGACCCCCTCGATCCCGGCGAGGGCGGCGAGTCGTTCCTCCCGCCCCCTCCCCTTCGTTCCCCGCAACGCCTCGACGATATCCAGGACCACTTCCTCCCCGTCACCGACCACGAACGCGTCGATGAAGTCGGCCATCGGTTCGGGATTGAAGGTGCAGGGGCCGCCGGCGAAGATCAACGGATGGCGGTCATCCCGATCGGCGGCGCGGATCGGAATTCCGGCGAGATCGATCATATTGATCACATTGGTATAGCAGAGCTCGTATTGCAGGGTGAACCCGATCGCGTCGAAGTCCCGCAGGGGGCTCTTCGATTCCCACGACCACAGAGGGATCGATTCGCTCCGCATACGGGCCTCCATGTCGAGGGCGGGAGCGTAGGTCCGCTCGCACCAGACACCGGCGCAGCGGTTCAGATGGGAATACAGGATCAGGAGGCCGACATTGGCCAGGCCGAGGTCGTACAGGTCGGGGAAAGCCAGGCAGATGCGGAGATCGACCTCCCGGAGATCCTTGTGGACGCTGTTCACCTCGCCGCCGAGGTACCGGGCCGGCCGCTCCACCGAGTCCAGAAGACCCCCGTGCAGGATTTTATCGATGCGGTCCGAAATCATCCGGGTATTTTATCACGAGAGAACCGGGAAATTACCACTCCACGCCAATTTCCTCCGGGACCAACCCGCCGGTCTGCGGCCAGAAAGCCGTCGGTCTCCGGCCCGCCGGCCTGCGGCTCATGGTCCTCGAGGCCGTCCAGCGGCAGCCCTCCGGGCTGGGAATCCTGAGGCTCTTCGGACAAATCGCCATACGGCCGGGGGGCGCGGTTCCCGACAGGAATGCCCCGAACCATGTTGACAGATCATGATCCGCATGTCCGGTGTCGGTCAAGATCCGGGACCGTACCCTGATCGGAAGGCGACATGTCCGAAGAGTCGCAAATATGTCCGGCCCTCCCCGGGCCGCCGGGGAACGGCCTCGAGGACTCAGAGCCGGAGATCAGGTGCACGGTCCCGCACCCAGCAGACTGAACATGAGCCGCAGGCCGGCGGGCCGGGACCGGGCGAGAATACCAGGGTCGATCCATCCGCCAGGTTTGTGTATACTCCGGGAACTATGGCGGCATTGACCAAGGAAGAGATCATTCAGAAGGTGAAGGACGGGGGGAAACTTGCCGGGGAAGACCTCAGCGGCCTCGACCTGCAGGGTGCGAAACTGATGCGGGTCGACCTCTCCGGCGCCAACCTGCAGGAGACCAGCCTTCCAGGCGCCAAGATGCATCAGGCCAACTTGCAGGGCGCCAATCTGGCCAAGGCGAACCTGTACGGCGTGTTCCTGAACGGCGCCCGGCTCCAGAAGGCCAACCTCACAGGCGCCGACCTGCACGGCTCCGACCTGAGCATGTCGGTCATGAGCGAAGCGGCGCTTCCGGACGCAAACCTCAACGCTTCCAACCTCGGAAACGTGAAACTCGACAAGGCGAACCTCCAGGGAGCCCAGCTGGAAGAATCGAATCTGACCGGCGCCGACCTCCGCGGGGCGAACCTCCAGGGGGCGAACCTGTACCGGGCCAATCTCCAGGAGGCCGACCTCGAGGGGGCGAACCTCCAGGGGGCCGACCTCCGCCTCGCCAAGCTGCACCGGGCCAACCTCCGGGGCGCCAACCTCAACCAGGCGAAACTTGCCGGGGCCGACCTTCTCGAGGCCGACCTCCGCAAGGCGACCCTGCAGGAAACCGATCTCCAGGGGGCAGGCCTGCGCGGCACCGATTTCACGCGCGCCGATCTCGCCGGTGCCAATCTGGAGGGGGCCGATCGCGACGGCGCCCGGGGTTTCCGCCGCTAGAACCAATTCCCCGCGCCCGCGGGTGAATCAGTCCCCGTTCCGGAACAAAGCAAAAGAGCTGGTGTAGCCGTGCAGGAAGGTCTTTCCCTGCACCGGGCCGATCTCGCCGTTGCAGAAGAAGCCGCCGAGTGGAATGCTTCCGAGCCGGCGGCGGAAGGAGTCGGTATCATGGTCGCTCCGGCCGTACAGATTCCGGCCCCGGCCCAGGCAGGAAAACATGAGGGAGCCCTGCGGCAACGCCTTGCCGGCCGTCTCGTGGTAGCGGGACAGCATGTGGTCCAGGTCTTCGGCCGAAGTTTTCGCGTCGCGCAGGTGAAATTGAACGACCTGGTTCTCCTTGAGCGTGGCGCCGACCGCAAGGGACCCTGATTCGGCGTTCATGCCGATCAGGTTGCGGATCAGGAAATCTCCCTGCTGGTACTCGGTCTGCTGGTCCCGCATGACGACGCCAAGGAAAAGGGAATGCCGGAACAGGTCCTTGTCGTCGGGATCCAGGCTCCGGTACAGATCCTTGAGCTTGTCGAAGATCGGTTTCCCATCCATTTCCAGGACGAGATTGCCATCACAACTGGTCACGAACATCGGCTCGCCAATAGGACGGCAACCTTGGGCGACGATGGTGTCGACCGATATGTTCCCGCACATCGCCACGCCGACCAGGCCGGAGGAAAACACCTCACCTCCCAGGTACAGTGAGTTCAATCCCGGCACCCGGGCGCCACTGGCCAGGCCGCCAACCTTTTGGCTCTGGGGAAAGATCTGATCCAGACCGGTGAGAAACCGTTCCGCCTCGAAGGTGAAGGGATCGGGCAGTAAAATGAAATGGGGCTTCTTGGCGCTCTCGACTCCGACCAGTTTCTCCCATGAATCGGTGGAGGCGATCGGCTCCGGCAAATCGGCCGAGTCGCAATGAAAGGGGATCAGGTCCACACCCGGCAGGATGGCGGCGGTGACCGACAGGCCGGGCCTCTCCTCCACCTCGCGCCCGCCGCCGATCACGGCGCCGGCGGTGCATCCGACCAGCACACCGGTCCCGAACCGGTCTCCCAGAAGGGCCGGTATCTTTTCAAATGCGTCCTTGTGGTGCAGGGAGACGAAGACCACGGTCAGATCCGGATTCTTGCCGCCCAGCCCGGAGAGAATCGCTTCCCCCGCCTTGGCCGCCGCGGCGGCGGTATCGACGTCCTCGCAAACTGTCGAGACCCATTTCATTTCGCCTGCCTTCGGCATCGATCCCCCTTTTATCGCAGTCTCCTGAGATGAATGCCAGTATAATACCATTCCGCCGGGGGTTGTCGATCCCGGCTCCGGCGAATGAAAACAGGTTCACTATTGAAATTCTGCAGCCAGTGCGGAGCCGGCCTGGTCCGGAAGGTGCCGCCAGGCGACGATCGGGAGCGATTCGTCTGCCAGGGGTGCGAAACGATCCATTACCAGAACCCGAAGTGCGTGGTCGGTAGCATCCCGGAATGGGAGGATAAGATCCTCCTGTGCCGCCGGGCAATCGAACCCCGGCTGGGGTTCTGGACACTCCCTGCCGGTTTCCTGGAAAACGGGGAATCGGTTCTCGAAGCAGCGGTGCGCGAGACCCTCGAGGAGGCCGGCGCCAGGGTGGAAATAACTTCCCTGTATACCCTGTTCAATCTCCCCAAGATCGCCCAGGTCTACATTCTCCTGCGCGCCCGTTTGCTCGATCTCGATTTCCGCCCCGGCCCGGAAAGCCTCGAGTTAAAACTGTGCTCCGAACAGGAGATCCCCTGGGACGATCTCGCCTTCGCGGCGGTCCGCGAGACCCTGAAGCTCTTCTTCCGCGATCAAAAGACCGGCCATTTCCGCCAGCGGATGGGAGACATCATCCCCTCCCCCAGTGGAATGCCCGGGTATTTGTTCACGCTCCGCGAACCCGA
>JAPUIV010000047.1 GCA_027296665.1 Acidobacteriota bacterium
ACAATAATATCCCGGTGGTGAATATCCCCATGGGCGATTCCTCGACTGTGGACAGCCCGAACGATCCTTTCCAGATCGAGGAACAAGCCAGCGGGAACCTCCCCCGGTTGGAATGTAGACAGAGGTTTCCCCTCCACGAAGGTGCGGGCGAAGGCATACCTGTCGATCCGGGAAATGGATCCGGGAATCCCGCGGATTCCCGACAATTCCCTGCTGATGATCTGCTCATGCCGGATCAACCACCAGCCCACAAGAACGCGGAACAGCGGATGCGCGGCTCGCATGTCCTTGACCACCAGCGACCGGGAATTCCAACGCACCAGGCGAACCTGGGCCTTCGTCCAGTTCCTTCCCTGGCTCAGGATCGTCGCCGGCTGGGCATCCAGTTCTTGGCGTGTGATGGAAAACCCCATTCGATTCAAGGTTAATGGTAGCATGGCCTCAGCCATCGCCATGGGGGAGATTCGAAATCCAGCATGAAGAGCGATCCAGTCGACCCCCAGACCCCCAAATATCTCATCGAAGGCAGGGGAATCAAGGCCGATCTCCTCCTGGTTCCCCGTGACGGCCGCCTCGTGGTGGTGAAAGATTACGGCAAGCGCGGCTGGCTGGGCCGGATGTTGGGCCGGTTCCATGTTGCCCGGGAGGCGCGGATATACCGCATCCTTCAGGAGGTGAGAGGCGTCCCCTCCTTCCTGGGCTCCCGGGACAGGGAGTCGTTCACGGTGGCTCACGTTCCCGGCCGTCCCATCGACCAGTACCAGCACCATAAACAGGAGGTCGTGGAAAAGATCCTGGAAGAACTGGAAAGGCTCATTGACGAAATCCACCGCAAGGGGATCACCCACCTGGATCTCCGGCGCCGGGACAACATCCTCGTCGATGAGAATGGGCAGGTTCATATCATCGATTTTGCCGGCTCTCTCCATTTTCGCCCGGGCTCCCTGGGAGATTGGTGGCTGTTTCCCTTATTGAAGAAGATCGACGAATCCGCTTTCTTGAAATGGAAACAGCGGCTGGCTCCCGCGTCGATGTCCAGGAAGGAACTTTCCCGGCTCCGGCGGATCTCCCTCCTGCGCAGGCTCTGGTTCTTCAACTGAAATGATGGGAATCGAATTATGAATCCAAAACTTTGGCTCATTGTCGGGTTTCTCGGCCAGGCGTCCTTTTCCATGCGGTTCCTGGTCCAGTGGATCGTTTCCGAGAAACGCATGAAGAGCACGATCCCGATCCTCTTCTGGTATTGCAGCCTCGTCGGGGGAAGCCTGTTACTGGGATATGCCATCCATAGGCGGGATCCGGTCTTCATCGTCGGGCAGGCGGGCGGCCTTCTGATCTACCTGCGGAATCTGGTCCTCATACGGCGGGAAGCCAGGATGGCGGGGGAGCGGCAACCTTCCACCTAGCCGGCCGGGGCGAAGTAGCCTGAACGGGTCCGGACCCGGAGGGCGGAGTTCCCCACCTCGAGACGGATCTTCCTCCAGGCCCCGTCCCGCTGGGTCTGCGAGGAGTAGTAGCTCAGCTTGTACTGGTGGCGGAGATCCCTGGACACCTGCTGGTACACCTTCTTGAGCTGCCCGGTCCGGGCGGAGATGTAACTGCGGCCGCCGGTACGCAGCGCCGCTTTTCGGAGAAGATCGGCCAGCGTCCACCGGCCGGAGAAGTCCCGGTCCTGATCCAGATGGAGGCCGAGTCCTATGGTGTAGAGAGTCACCTCCGCCCTCTGTATCTGCTCCAGTGCTTCCTCGAAGGTATGGAGACTCCCGGGCGACATACCGTCGTAGCTCTCGTCCCGCCCGTCCGAAAGTAGGACGATCCCCTTGCGTCCCTGGACATCCCTCAACAGGTTGGCGGCCGAGAACAGGGCATCATAGAGGGCGGTGCCTCCCCGGGTCTCCAACACATGCAGGCCCTTCGACAGGGAATCCCGGGAACGGGTCCAGTTCCGGACGACCTGGAAGTCCTCATTGAAGGAGAGGATCATCCCCTCATCGGTGGGTGACATCGCCTCCAGGAAGGCGTTGGCGGCCTTGCGCGCCGCTCGAATCCGTTCCCCCCGCATGCTCCGGCTGGTATCGACGAGAAGAGCGACATGCAGATTGCCCGCCTCGGGGGAAAACTCCTGGATCTCCTGCTGAATTCCGTCTTCCTGGATCCGGAAATCTTCCTTTTTCAGGCCTTCAACCAGTTTTCCCCTGGCATCGACCACCGTGGCGTACAGGGTGATCAGGATCACATCGACGACGTCTCCGGCGGGAATCCGGCGGCTGTTGACTTCCGCCACCACCCGGGTTCCGTCCGCGTCGATCACAATGGCCTGAAACCGGTGCGATCGGAGCCGGGAGCCTGCGTCCCAGCGCACCCGGTAGGGCGGCTGGACCAGCGCGGCGATCAATTCACCATCGACGCGGATCTCCACCCTCTGGACGGGCCGGTCGCCCGGCTGAACCGCGATCTCGATCCAGGTTTCTCCCAGCACCACGGTCTCGGCGGTGGGAGAGAGGATCTTCAGGCGGGGAGGAGAAGAGGCGGCCAGGGGGGAGAGGGTTGCTCCGGCAATGCAGGCGCAGAGAAAAAGGAGGGCCCGGCGGAGCGTTGGATCAATAGGCTTTCGCAAAGGTGACTCTGCCTTCGGACCGATTCCCGCAGAGGATGCATGCCCCCTTTTCACCGGTCTCCTTCATCGGGATGACCCGGATGGTCGCCTTGGTATCTTCCTTGACCTTGCTTTCGCAGCTTGCCTGGCCGCACCAGAAAGCATTCACGAAACCGGGTTGTTCGGCCATCAGGCTCCGGAAGGTTTCATAATCATCCACCTCGGAGCTATTTTCCTCCCTGAAGGCCAATGCGCGATCATAAAGGTTTTTCTGGATCTCTTCCAGAAGAACGGGGATCCGGGAGCGGATTTCGCCCTGCGGGATCACGCACTTTTTCCTGTCCAACCGGCTCACCGCCATCACCGACTTTTTCGCGGCGTCTCTCGGCCCCAGTTCGATCCGGAGCGGGACCCCCCGCAGCTCCCAGTTGTTGAACTTCCAGCCGGGGGAGTATTCCTCCCGGGTATCGGACGCCACCCGGGCCACCCCCTTGAGATCGGCTTGAATCGAGGCCAGCATGGGAAGGATCTCTCTCATTTCCTCATCATTCTTCCAGATGGGAATGAGGATCACCTGGGTGGGGGCAATCCGCGGCGGCAGGATCAGGCCCTGATCATCGCCGTGAACCATGACGACGCCCCCGATCAAACGGGTCGAGACCCCCCAGGAGGTTTGCCACGCGAATTCCATTTCTCCCTTCCGGTTCTGAAAATTCACGTTGAAGGCTTTGGCGAAATTCTGCCCCAGGTTGTGCGAGGTTCCCGCCTGCAAGGCCCGGCGGTCCTGGGTGAGCGCCTCGATGCTGTAAGTGCGGAGGGCCCCCGCGAACTTTTCCGCCTCGCTCTTTCTCCCTGTCAATACCGGAATGGCCAGGTAGTCCTCCAGGAAGGTCCGGTAGATTTCCAGGATCCGCAACACCTCCTCCTCGGCCTCCTGTTCCGTTTCGTGCACGGTATGCCCTTCCTGCCAGAGGAATTCCGTGGTTCGCAGGAATAGACGGGTCCGCTTCTCCCACCGGACCACATTGGCCCATTGATTCAGGAGAAGGGGAAGATCCCGGTAGGATTGGATCCACTTGGAGTACATGCTGTAGATGATCGTCTCGGAGGTGGGACGGACCACCAGCTTTTCCTCGAGCTCCTTTCCCCCTCCATAGGTCACGACGGCGCATTCCGGCGCAAATCCCTTGACATGTTCCTTCTCGCGGTGGAGAAACGATTCGGGAATGAACAGAGGGAAATAGGCATTCTGGTGGCCCGTTGCCTTCAACATGCCATCCAGTTCCTTTTGCATGTTTTCCCAGAGCGCGTACCCGTTCGGCCGGATCACCATGCATCCCTTGACGGGAGAATAATCGGCAAGTTCCGACCGGAGCACCAGATCGGTGTACCAGCGGGAATAGTCGTCACTCCTTTTGGTGATCCCCTTCGACACTTTTTCTCCTGGTGGATTTCGTTCCGGAAGGTGCGAGAGTAACCCGGTCCCGCGCCGGGTGTCAAGAATGAGATGATACCTTTTTTGACTCGATTCCCGCGCTGGGTTAGAATCTTCGCGGTTTCCCGAATGAACTGGAGGTCGGCAATCCATTCCCTTACTTCGAAACGTGGTCTCGGATCGTGAAGGGGTGGTCCAAGATCGCGCTGGCTCTGGGCGGCGGCGCCGCTCGGGGTCTGGCCCATCTCGGTGTCATCAAGGTTCTGGAGAGGGAAAAGATCCCCGTCAGCTTGATCGTCGGGACCAGCATCGGGGCGCTGGTTGGCGGCGTGTACGCCTGCCTGAAGGATCCGGCGGCGGCCGAGGAGAGGTTCCTGAATTTTTCCCGGAGCCGGGAGTTCCGGCGGAGCAGCTTCGATTTTCTCAAGGAGAGCAAGGAGCCGCAGCCGGGAATCCTGTACAATCTTAAGACGTGGTTCAAGAAGGGGATCTTTTTCGGATCGTCGATCACGAAGACCTCCTTCATTTCCGCCGAACATTTCGAACACAACATCAATTCCCTGCTGGAAGATATCGAGATCCAGGAGACCCGGGTTCCGTTCGTGGCGGTGGCTTCCTGTCTGGAAACGGGAGAGGACCTGATCCTCCGCGAGGGATCTCTGCGCCGGGCGGTGAGCGCCAGCTGCGCCGTTCCGGGGGTATTGCCGCCGGTGGAACTGGACGGGAAAACCCTGATCGACGGCGGTTGGCTCAACAAGATCCCGGTTCTGCCGGCCCTCCAGATGGGAGCGCAGGCGGTGATTGGCGTGGATGTCTCCCCCGATCTGGAAGATACCCAGGAGTTCCGCAAGGGATATGACATCATGATCCGGGCCAATGCCATCCGTTCCGAGGCTCTCAAGAATCTGCAATGCCGGTTTGCCGATATTTTGATTGAGCCCCGGGTGGGACACATTCACTGGGCTGATTTTTCCGCCGTCGAGGAATGTCTGCGGTGTGGAGAGGAAGCGGCGGAGAAGGCGTTGCCGTCGATCCGGAAACTGTTGCGGCGCCGGCGGTTCACCGCGTTATTCGATCCATTCCGTTCCAGGCGGCTGAACTGCATCGAACCTCTCGGTCCGAAAACCGCACCGGCCGCCGGGTTGGCGTCCCGGGATTGATCCCGCCTAGTGGACCCGGAAACGGACGAAGTTGGAGGTCAGCACCTCACCCTGCCTGCCCCGAACGGTCAACCGGCAAAGATGGTTGCCGGGGCCCAGAACGAAAGATTTGGTGAAGGAAATCGGCGTCACCGCGTCGCCTACTGCGTGGTGGCACCGCGGCTGGCTGCTGGACCTGGTCACCTTGTCCTCGTCGAGACTCCAGATGATCCAGGTCACGCCGGGATGGCAAAAACCCTCATCATGAAGCGGGATGCCGCTCAACCTGGCTTTCACCGTGACCGGAAGGGGTGAGAAACCGGTGTTCCGGTCGGTGGTGATCCGGACTTTTGCCTTTGTCCCCGATTCTCCCTCACCCGCCAAGTCCGGTTTTCTCCCCGACAAAACAATTCCCCCTGGCATCAGAAACAGGAGAAGCGCCACGGTCCAGAAGGAACACTTATTACGTCCCGACATACCCACCTCCGGGTGATAAAGATGAAGACAGCCTGATAAACCTTCAATGGAATTGTATGTTTTTATATATAGTTTTCTTTAATTTTGTCAATGTAAATTTTGAAATTCATATTTGTATTTTTTGACGGTATTTTTTGACCTGTCCTTTCTTGGGGACACCCGCCGTCCGTCCTGCTTCCATTTTTGGGTGGGAAGAAATTGTAAGTTATTGATTTTTCACAACTTCGAATCACGGCCCGGTTGGCATGAGGTTCGCTAGTACAGGGTTTGGATGGGAACCCCATCTGGAGGTGGAAATGGAACATCAACCCGATCGTATGAAATTCAGGAAACTTTCCGGGCTGGTCGGCTTCCTTTTTCTGATCTCTTCCACCGGTCCGTCATGGTCCGAGGAGAGCTATGAAGCCGAGGAAGGTGCCTCGTATGCCCGGATCCGGGCGGTCGAGGGCGATCTCCAGGTGGCCAATCCCCGTGAGGAGGAAATCTTCTCGGCCTCCGAGAACACCCCTCTGGCGGAAGGGGATCAACTGACCAGCGGTGCCGATGCCAGGGCCGAAATCCAGTTCCAGGGCGGGACCCTTCTATGGATCGGCCGGGATACCCGGTTGGAGATGCAAAGCCTGGGTTCCCTCGAGTCCCAGCCCGCGGGGATCGCAGTCTTGCGCCTCAGCCAGGGGACCCTGTATCTCGACCTGCGCCAGGTGGAGGCAACCGGTCCCCGGTTCCAGATCGACACACCGCCCGCCTCGGTGCGGCTGGATTCGGAAGGGGAATTCCGCATCGAGATACTTCCCTCGGGCGAAGTCCAGGTCTCTGCCTTCTCGGGAGAGGCGGAAGTGGTCGGGGAGGTAGGTTCGGTCTTCCTGAGCGGCGGTCTTCAGACCGTGGTCGGGATTTCCGGAGATCCCCTGGAGCCGTCCCCCTTCAACACCGCCCGCACCGACGCCCTGACCGATTGGGTGGCCGAACGCAGATTGATTTTCCTGGAAGCCTATCGGGAAGAGGATCTGGCGCCCCCGCTCGAGGCGTTACCCGAAGAGATCTACCCCTACATACCCGAATTGAATCATTACGGGGATTGGCACCATGTCCCGGTGTACGGCTGGATCTGGCGGCCCCTCCACCTGACGGTATCGTGGCGTCCCTACGCGATCGGATCCTGGCGGTATTACCCGGGCGGGTGGACCTGGATCTCCTCGGAATCCTGGGGTTGGTATCCGTACCACTACGGGCGCTGGCAATGGGTGGCCGGCTTTGGCTGGGGCTGGGTGCCGGGCAGCGTTTATTCCGGCGCGTGGGTGAGCTGGGCCTACAGCTCCAGTTACATCGGATGGAGCCCCCTGAACTATTACAACCAACCCGCCTTCGTCGGACTTCATATTTCTCTGTACGACCATCGCGGGTGGAATTTCGTGCGGTATTCGCGCTTCCGGCACCGCCACTTGCACCGTTTTGGCGTGCATTCCGCGGTGGTCCTGGAGCAGGAGAGGGTATTCCGCGGCTCCCGCAATCCCCGGTTCCGGCCCCGCGACCTCGCGGATCCGGGGCTGGGACGCCGGCTGGCCCGGGAGGAAAGGCTCGCCAACCGCGGGGAACGGCGGGGAGTACCCAGAATTTACCAGCGATCGTTCCGGGAAAACGATCCCCGGGAACGTCGATCCAGGAAGGTCGTATCCCGGCCGGCGAGGGTCCGGGGGAGAGGATCGGATCTGGAGGCCGGTTCCCGGGCCGCAAGGACCACCAGGATCCGACCCGATCATTCCGGCAATCGCGGTTCGGCGGGCGGGCGGGTAACGGTTCCCCGGACCCGGCGGAACACCGGCCGTAACAAAACCGATCTGCCCCGGATTCTCGACCGGCGGGGTAAGGCCGGCACCCCCCCGGCCGCCACGAAGGGCCCTTCCGCCGCCTCGAGGGGAGCGGGGAAGGCCCGGGTTCGCCCGGGTGGGAAAAGCGGGGAGAGGTCCCGTTCGCAATGGCGGCCCCGTACCACCGCTCCGGGGAAGAAGAGTCCAGGCAAACAGGGGCGTTCGCGCGGTTCGAATGGTTCGAAAGAACGGGGTAAATCGAAATCGAAGAGTAAATCAGAGAAGAATTGACGATCCCGGTTCCCTGTGCTATCTTCCCCGCCGCTTCCCTACTTTCCTACCGTCAGGGGGTGGAGACGATGGCGGTTCGACCCATTGTGGTCTATCCGGACCCGGTTCTGTTGCAGCCCTGCCGTGAAGTTCCCGAAATCACCCGGGAGATCCGGGATCTGATCCCCGATATGTTCGACACCATGTATGCGGCGCCGGGGATCGGCCTGGCCGCCAATCAGATCGGCCTGGATCTCCGTATCGCGGTGATCGATCTCTCGGTGGGGAAGGACCCGAAGGATCGCCATGTCCTCATCAATCCGGTGATCCTGGCCACCGAACTACGTTTTTCCGAGGAGGAAGGCTGCCTGAGCGTTCCCGATTTCCTCGAGAACGTGACCCGCCCCCGCAAGGTGCGCGTCGAGGCGCTCGACGCGTCAGGAAAGAAGTTTCAACTGGAAGCGGAAGGACTGCTGGCCAAGGCCGTCTGCCACGAACTGGACCACCTGGACGGCCTCCTGTTCCTGAACCGCCTGAGCCCCCTGAAGCGGAACCGCATCAAGAAAAAGATCCAGAAAATGATCCGGGCCGGGGAGTGGGCCGGATCGACCCGATGAAGATCCTCTTCATGGGGACGCCCGCGTTTTCCATTCCGTCGCTGCGTGGTCTCCTGGAGGCCGGCCATGAAGTGGTATCGATCTATACGCGCCCCGACCGGCCGCGCGGCCGCGGGCTGCGCCCGTCTCCTTCGCCGGTGAAACAGTTCGCCCTCGCAAACGATTTGCCGGTCCACCATCCGGAGCGCCTGCGGGATCGGCAGGAATGGGACCGGGTCGGGAGGTTCGCACCCGACGTCATCGTCGTGGTCGCCTATGGAAAGATCCTGCCGGAGGAGATGCTGGGCATCCCCCGCCTGGGGGCGATCAACGTGCACGCCTCTCTTCTGCCGCGGCACCGGGGAGCGGCGCCGATCGCCTGGTCTCTGCTGGCCGGCGATAAGGAGACCGGCGTCTCAACAATGGTGATGGACGCCGGCATGGACACCGGCGCCGTTCTCCTGCAGAAAAGGTGCGAGATCCTGCCGGAAGAAACGACCGGGGAACTTTCCGTACGACTGTCGGCGTTGGGAGCCGGCCTCCTGGTGGAAACCCTGGATCGACTCGAACGGGGAGAGATCGAACCGGTCCCGCAGGATTCCACCCTGGCCACCAACGCTCCGAAGATCAAGACGGAAGATGCCCGGATCGAGTGGGGAAATCGTTCCTCCGACATCGCCCGGCGCATTCGGGCCTTCAACCCGGCTCCCGGCGCCTTCACCGAATGCAAGGGGAAACGGATCCAGATCTGGAAGGCGGCGCCCTGCACGCCCCCGCCCGGAGCGCATAAAGAGGAAGCGGGCCGTCTCCTGGAACTGGCAGGGGAGACCGGACTGCTATCCTGCGGCGGCGGCAGTTGCCTGAAAGTGGAGGAGATCCAGCCGGAGGGAGGCGCGAGGATGACCTTCGGCGCCTTCGCCCGGGGGAGGCGGTTGCAGGCGGGAGAACGGTTTGGCGAAGTCTGAAGCGGGGGATGGCAGGGAACAGGCCTTCCGGATTCTCCTGCGGGTGGAAACCAGCGGCGCCTTCGCCTCGATCCTCCTGGACCGGCTGCCGGAGAAGGCACTCGATCCGCGCGACCTCCGTCTGGCGACGGAACTGGTGTTCGGCACCCTGCGGTGGCAGGCAAGGCTGGACCATTGTCTCCAGCAGATCTCCTCCCGCCCATTGAATGAACTTCATCCAGCGGTGCGCGTCGGTCTGCGGCTGGCCTGCCATCAGATCCTGAACCTGGACCGGATTCCCGACCCGGCCGCGGTGAATGGTTCGGTCCTCCTGGTCCGCCGCGCGGCGGGAGAGCCCGGTGCCAGGTTCACCAACGGCGTTCTCCGGTCGCTCTGCCGCCGCGCAGGCGAAATCTCGTTTCCTCCTCCCGATTCTCCCGATCCGGCCGATTGGCCGGCGATCCATTCCCATCCCTCCTGGATGATCGAACGGTGGATCGGCCGTTGGGGCAAGGCAGAGACCCGGGCCTTGCTCGAGGCCGACAACCGCCCGGCGCCCCTGGCCTTGCGGCTGCAAAAACCGGCGGCCGGAACCGATCAACTTGCCGCTCGGTTAAAATCCGAGGGAGTCGAAACGGTTCCCTCCGCCGTGCTCCCTTCCGTCTTGAGAGTGGTCAGGGGGAATCCCTTCCGGACCCGGGCCTTCTCGGAGGGATGGTTCTACGCGCAGGACGAGGCCTCCCAGATCGTTCCCCAACTTCTGGGTGAACCGATCGCCGGCCCGGTTCTGGATATGTGCGCCGCTCCGGGCGGCAAGGCGATCCGGATCGCATCGGGCGGCGCCGATCCGCCCCTGGTGATCGCGGCCGACCGTCACCTTGGCAGGCTCGAGCGCCTGCGGGAAAACCGCGATCGCCTGGGCCTGGCGAATCTCCTTCCTCTCGGGGCCGATTTTTCCCGCGGGTCGCCACTGTCGGCCCGGTTCCCCGCCGTGATCCTCGATGCGCCCTGCTCCGGCACCGGGACCTTGCGCAGACACCCGGAGATCCGCTGGCGCCTGAAACCAGGGGATCTCTGGCGGTTGGGTGTGATCCAGAAAGATCTCCTCGATACCGCCGCGCGCCATGTGGCCGCGGACGGCGTCCTGGTCTACTCGGTCTGCAGTCTGGAGGAGGAGGAGGGGAGGTGCCGGGTCGAGACCTTTCTCGGCCAGCATGCCGATTTCCGACTGGGCGACGCGCGGAAGTTCCTCCCGGAGTCGATTCATTCGTGCGCCACCGAGGGTCCATTCCTCGCAACCTTTCCCCACCGGGAGGGCATGGACGGATTCTTCGCGGCGCGGCTGGAGCGCCGCCCAGGTTGAATTGGGTAGGTCTCTGTGCTAGCATCTTGCGATCGATGGGAATGTAGAATTGCCTTGTTTTCAGTAGATTACAGATAGTACGGGGGCGGCCCGCAGTTTCTTCTCCGGTCCGATGAAGAGGATCCATCTTCCCAGTTCAGTTCAGGTTCGCCGGGTCTTGAAATGGGCCCTGTACGGTTCCGTCCTGCTGGGGGGACTGGGAACCACCTTTATTCTGAGCGCCTACCAGACGATGCGATTCAACGTGACGGGCCGCCAGATCGAGGTGCCCAACCTGGTTCATCTCATCGATTCCGAAGCCAGGGAAAAACTGGAGGGGATGGAATTGCGGCTCGATGTGTCCTCCGAACGATTCGACCCGCGGGAGGGCAAGAACCGGGTTCTGGAACAGGATCCTCCGGCCGGCGCCATGATCAAGCCGGGGCGGAAGGTCAGGGTGATCCTCAGCCTCGGGACGCGTACCCTTCTCGTGCCGGAATTGCGGGGAGATTCGGCCCGCAAGGCCCAGATCACCCTGCAACAGGAAGGGCTGCGGTTGGGAGATATCGCCTTCGTCCATTCCTCCCAGGTGGAGGAAAACCAGGTGATCGATCAGGATCCTCCCGCCTCGACCCCCCGCCAGCAGAATGGCCGGGTGAACCTGCTGGTGAGCCGGGGCCGAAGGGAACCCCGGTACGTGATGCCGGACCTGGTCGGGCGAAAAATCGGTGAGGTTAAATCGTTTCTGAATCTCACCGGAATGCGGATCGGTCAGACTCGTGAGGAGGCGGCAGGTGTGGACCAATTCGAAATCGTTCTTCGCCAGTACCCGCCGAGCGGATATCCGGTCGGCCTGCGCCGGCCGGTTACCTTGGTGATCGGCTCGTCGGCGGGCGATATCCGGAACCCGGTGGGAGAAGATGATGAACGATAGCCGGGCGCCCCTGGATGGAAGGCCATGCGTGGTCCCGTCGATCCTGTCGGCCGATTTCGGTTGTCTGCGGGACCAGGTTGCCGCCGTCGAGCGGGGTGGAGCGGCCATGATCCATGTCGACATCATGGACGGCCATTTCGTCCCGAACCTTTCGATGGGAGTTCCGATCGTTCGAGCCCTCTCCCGGATCTGCCGGATCCCCATGGACATTCATCTGATGATCGCCGACCCGATCAGATATGTCGGGGCGTTCATCGCGGCGGGGGCAAAACTGGTCTCCTTTCACCTGGAGGCGGCGGCACGGCCGTTGGAGGTGATCGGAGCGATCCAGGAGGCCGGGGCCGGGGCCGGGGTGGCGATCAAACCGAAAACTCCCCTGGCGGCCCTGGACGGCGTACTGGCGCGCGCCGATTTTATTCTGCTGATGTCGGTGGAGCCGGGGTTCGGGGGACAGAAATTCATCCCCGCCACTCTGGAAAAGGTAGACGAACTGGGAAAAACCCTCCGCGCACGGGACCGGATCATCCCTATTGAAGTGGATGGGGGTGTGGGGGAGGAAAACGCCGCCGGCCTGGTGGCGGCCGGCGCGAGTCTCATGGTGGCGGGTTCGGCCATCTTCGACGGGATCGATCCCGAGGCCAGTACCCGCCGGCTTCACACCCTGATCGGTGCCGGGGCACGCGGGTGAAATTTCGAACCGAAGTGCGGGTCCGGTACCATGAAACCGACGCGATGGGCATTGCCCATCACAGCAGCCACCTGGTCTGGTTCGAGATCGGCAGGACCGAACTGATGCGGGCCCGGGGCATCAGCTATGCGGAACTGGAGAGGGAAAAGATTTTTCTTCCGGTCGTGGAAGTGGCCTGCCGGTATCATCTTCCTGTCCGTTACGATGATCAGGTCTTGGTGGAAACCGAGGTCGCGGAACTGGGCGCCGCGCGGATCCGGTTCTCCTACCGGGTGCTTCGTTTGAAGGATGAAAAATTGATCGCGACGGGCAGCACCCTGCACGCAGCCCTGAATGGACGGGGAACCGTCACCCGGCTTCCGGCCAAGATCCGCGAAGTCCTTTCCTCTTGAGGGAATCGAATTTGACCCGTCGATTGATCGGGCTCCTCCTCACCGTGACGGCCGTGGCAGCCCTCTTGACCGGGTGTTTCGGCGGCGGGCGGAAGCAAATCTCTTCCGATCCCGCCCAGTTGCTGGAGGAAGCCCGGGCGAAATTCGAAAAAAAGAAATACTTCAGCGCCAGGGAGATCATCAACATCCTCATGGTCGATCCCTCCGCGACCCCGGCAGTCATTGCGGAGGGGCAGATCCTTCTGGCCGACACCTACTTCTTTGACAAGGGATTTCAGAATCTGACCGAGGCCCAGAGCAGGTATCAATCCTTCATCTCCTTCCATCCCCGGCACGAGAAGATCGATTATGCCCAGTTCCAGCTGGGAATGTGCCTTTTTCTCCAGGTGTTGAATCCCGACCGGGATCAGCTCCAGACCCTGAAGGCGATCGAAGTATTCCAGAAGATCGAGGATCTCTACCCGGGAAGCCCGTATATCGAGCCGGCGCGGGAGAAGATTCTCGAGTGCCGTGACCGGATCGCCGAACATGAGTTTGTGGTGGGGCGGTACTACATGAAGAAAGATGCTCACGATGCCGCACTGCAGCGATTTCTCGTCATTCACCAGAACTATCCAGGCTACACCAGGCGGGAAAAACTCTATTTCTACATGGCCCGGGCCTATCGGGGTATGGGGCGGCGGGAAAAGGCCAGGGAGTTCCTGAAACGGATCCTTCAGGAATTTCCAGAGGGGAAGTATGCCAAGGAGGCCCGGCGGGATCTCAAGAAGATCAAGTCGGATTGACCGATCATGCCATTGTCGATTCGTAACCGCTACTACATTCCCTCCCGGGAACGACGGTTCTTTCTGAACCTGGGGAAACGTTTGACCGGCCGGCCGGGTCCCCGGTTTCCCAGGACGGTGCAGATCCAGACGATGACCGGATGCAACGCCGATTGCATCTTTTGCCCCTATGGGGCGTCGCATGCCTCACAACCCCATGGCAGAATGGAGGACGATCTGTTCCGCAACATCATCGGGGAGTGCGCCCGCCATCGGGTCCGGCGCATCAGTCCCTACCTGATGAACGAACCCTTTCTCGATCCGGGGATTGTAGATCGTATCCGGTACGTCAAGAGCCAGATGCCCAGGTGCAAGGTCGTCGTGACCACGAACGGATCGATGATGCGGCCGGGCGTGATCGATTCCCTTCTTGACCTGGATCCGCCGCTCGATGCCCTGTACATATCCTTCCAGGGGATCGATCCGGAGGTGTACCGGCAAACCATGCGGGGCGGGCTGGAACTTTCCGCCACTCTGGAAAACGTGGAATACCTCACGCAACGAATGGCCGCCCTCCGGATCCGGCATCCCCGGGTCTGGATCACGATGGTGAACACGGGCCTTCTGGACGAGAAACGGGCCATGCGGTTCTGGCGCGTGCGCGGGGTCCGGTGCAAATTCACCGAGATGGACAACCGCGGGGGGAATCTGAATGAAGAGAATATCCATCCTGCTGGCGCCATGCAGCCGAACACAACCTGCACCAGATTATTCAAACAGGCTTACATTCTTTTCAACGGGGATATGGTCCTGTGCTGCGCCGATTATAGCCGGCGAGTCGTCCTGGGGAATGTGAGAACCGATTCCATCTCGGCGGTCTGGAATGGGGATGCCGCCATCGGGATTCGCAGAACCTACCTGGCGAAGCGGTATCACGACCTCATTCTCTGCCGGGATTGCCGGATAGATTGCGTCCGGGAGCGGACCGCGCCAAAAGTTCTGTCCAGATGGATACCCGCGCTCCGATCGGCCGCCAGTCGCGCATTGATCCCCTCCCGGCCCCGGAGATGACGGTGCGAAACCGATTGGATGCCATTTTCCGGCCGAGATCGGTGGCGGTCATCGGCGCCTCCCGGGAACGGCGATCGATCGGGCACGAGATCCTCCGAAACCTGCTCGACTTCGGATTCCAGGGAAAAGTCTTTCCCGTCAATCCGCGGGCCGAAGCGATCCATTCCATGAAATGTTATCCGCGGGTGGGGAAGATCCCGGATCCGATCGACCTCGCCGTGATCGCGGTTCCCAAGGAAAGAGTCCTGGAAGTGGTGGCGGACTGCCGGCGAAAGGGTGTGCCGGGCCTCGTGGTGATCACGGCAGGCTTCCAGGAGGCCGGATCGCCGGGACGCCGCCTGGATGAGAAACTGCGCTCCGCCATCCGGAAGGGAGGAATGCGGCTGGTCGGGCCCAATTGCATGGGTGTGATCAATACGGAGCGTTCGATTCGATTGAACGCCACTTTTGCCGCCACCCATCCCATCTGCGGCGGGATCGGATTCCTTTCCCAGAGCGGGGCCCTCGGGGAGGTGATCCTTTCGGAGGCGAGGAGTAGGGGACTCGGCGTGGCGATGTTCGCCAGCCTGGGGAACCAGACCGACCTGCACGCCAACCACCTCCTGGAGTACTGGGAGCGGGATCGATCCGTGAAGGTAATTCTGATGTACCTGGAAAGCTTCGGGGATCCGGCGCGATTCACCCGGATCGCCAAGCGCCTGTCACGCAGGAAACCGATCATCGCCGTCAAGGCGGGCAGAACGGCGGAAGGCGCCCGGGCCGCCTTCTCGCATACCGGCGCCCTGGCGAGCGGCGACCGGGCTACGGCGGATCTCCTCGACCAATGCGGGGTGATTCGCGCCTCCTCCATAGGGGAGATGTTTGACATGGCGTCGGCCTTTTCCGCGCAGCCGTTGCCGGCCGGAAACCGGGTCGCCATTCTCACCAATGCCGGCGGGCCGGCGATTCTCGCCACCGATGCCTGCATCGGTCTGGGCCTGAGTATCGTACCCCTTCGCCGGCAGACCCAGGCCGTGTTGCGGCGCTCCCTGCCGGTCGATTCCAGCCAGGGGAATCCCGTCGATCTGCTGGCTAGCGCCGGACCCCGGCATTACGCCGCCGCCCTGCGGGCACTCCTCCGGGACCGTGAAGTCGACGCCATCATCGTGATCTTTGTTTCTCCCATCCTGATCGACGCCCTGGAAGTGGCCACCCGGATTTCAGCGGAGTGCGCGAGGGTCCGGAAAACCGTCCTCGCCTGTTTCATGGGCAAACTCCGGGGCAGGGAAGCGGTGGAACATTTGCGCCGGCGCGGGATCCCGGTCTATTCCTTCCCCGAGTCGCCGGCCCGCGCTCTGGCTGCCATGGCACGCTACCGGAAATACCGGGAGCGGCCCAGGGGCAGGGTAATCCGGTTCGGGGCCGATCGGGCCGGAGCGCTGAGAATTCTCCGCCATGCCCGCCGGAGCGGCAGGTCTGTTCTCCGGGCCGAGGAGGTGGAGGAGATCCTCACCCGGTACCGGTTCCGGCTCCCCCCCTCGTGCGAGGTCGGAACCGGCGCGGAAGGGGTGGCGGCGGCGGTGCGCATCGGCTACCCGGTGGTCATGAAGGTTGCCGATCCGGCCATCGTTCACAAGAGTGATGTGGGCGGGATCGTTCCCGATCTCCGGAACGGGGATGAAGTGGCCAGGGCATTCCGTTCGTTGAAACAGCGTTTCCCCGGGCGGCGGTTCCGCGCGCGGATCCAGAAACGGATCGCACCCGCGCAGGAAGTGATTCTCGGAATGGTGATCGATCCGAACTTCGGTCCCCTGGTGATGCTCGGGACGGGGGGGATCTACACGGAGGTGATCCGGGACGTTGTTTTCCGGGTCCATCCGGTGACCGATCAGGAGGCGGGGGAGATGGTCTCCTCGATCCGCTGGATCCATCGCGGGCCGGAAGCCCGCAGTACCGCAGTCGAGGCCAACCGGAGGCTCGCCCGGATCGTACTCCGTTTTTCCCAGTTGGTGGGGGATCTTCCGGGACTCGGGCAACTTGAGATAAACCCCCTCATCCTCGACAAGAAGGACATTGCCTGGTACGCGGTGGATGCCCGGGCCCGGTTGGCCCCCGATTCTTGACAATAAATTTTTTGGTTTGATACGATGCCGGTGGAACGGGCATTTCCCGGCAAATTCGAGGGTGGATCATGACGGAGCGGATCCGAATCCGGGGCACCACGGTGCTTGCGGTTCGCCACCGCGGGCAGGTGGCGATGGCGGGGGACGGCCAGGTAACTCTCCAGTCCTCCATCATGAAGCAGGCGGCCCGAAAAATTCGGGTTCTCGGCAAGGGGAAGATCCTGGCAGGTTTCGCGGGAGCTGCCGCGGATGCCTTTGCCCTCTTCACCAGGTTCGAAACGAAACTGGAACAGTACCGCGGCAATCTCCAGAGGGCCGCCGTGGAGCTGGTCCAGGACTGGCGAACCGATCGGGTGATGCGGCGCCTGGAGGCGCTCCTGGTGGTGGTGGATGTGAAAAGTTCCCTGCTGCTTTCGGGAACCGGCGATCTCATAGAACCGGACGACGGTCTCCTCGCGGTCGGTTCCGGCGGCACCTTGGCCAGGGCCGCCGCAATGGCGATGATCTCCCACTCCGATCTATCCGCTCGGGAGATCGCCGTCGAAGCGTTGCGGATTGCCGCGGAGATCGACATATACACGAACGACAGGATCCACGTAGAAACCCTGGAAATCCTCGATTCCTGAGAGAGTATCTCCAATGGTCTTTTTCATGCCGGGTAAAGTTTCACCGATCACCAAGCAGGACGATTCGTTTCATCTGACCCCCAGGAAGATCGTCCAGGAGCTGGACAAATACATAATTGGTCAGGAAGCCGCCAAGCGGTCGGTCGCTATCGCCCTGCGCAACCGGCTCCGCAGACTGCGGCTGGCGCCGGAAATGCTCGACGAGGTGGCGCCGAAAAATATCATTCTAATCGGGTCGACCGGCGTGGGAAAAACGGAGATTGCCCGGCGGCTCGCCCGGCTGACGAATTCTCCCTTCCTGAAAGTCGAAGCCTCCAAGTTCACCGAGGTCGGATACGTCGGCAGGGATGTCGAATCGATGATCCGGGATCTGGTCGGGCTCGCGGTCGATCTGGTCCGAACCGAACGCCGGGCCGAGGTTCGCTCGAAGGCGGGCCAAAATGTGGAAGAGAGGCTTCTCTCCCTGCTGGTTCCCCAATCCGGCGGGGAGGAGCCCGAAGCCGGGATCGAGGCCGATCGCACCGAGATCCGGGAACGGCTGGAACGGACCCGGGAGAAGTTGCGCCGGCAACTTCAGGATGGCCTCCTGGAAGATCGTCCCGTCGAGGTGCAATCTCAACAGATCGGGTTCCCGTCCCTGCGGGTCTTCTCGAATTCGGGTGTCGAGGAGATGGACATCAACCTTCGGGAGATGTTACCGGGTCTGGGATCGGGCCGGAAGCGCATCCGCCGAATGTCGGTGGCGGAAGCCCGGGAATATCTCCTCAGGGAAGAGGAGGAGAAACTCATAGACCCGGAAGAGATTGCCCGCGAGGGGATCTTACGGGTCGAACAATCGGGCATTCTTTTTTTGGATGAGATCGACAAGATCGCCGGCCGGGAGTCGAGGCAGGGGCCCGATGTGAGCCGGGAGGGAGTGCAGCGCGATCTCCTGCCGATCGTGGAGGGAACCACCGTGAACACCAAGTTCGGGATGGTTCGAACCGACCATATCCTGTTCATCGCGGCCGGAGCCTTTCATGTCTCCAAGCCGTCCGATCTGATACCCGAACTGCAAGGACGGTTCCCCATCCGGGTGGAACTCGATGCGTTGGATAAGAATGATTTTCGCCGGATCCTCACGGAACCAAAAAACGCCCTCATTCGCCAATACCAGGCGTTGATGGCAACCGAAGACCTGGAGCTCGAATTCACCGACGAATCGATCGATCTGATTGCGGAATTCGCCGCCGAGGTGAATGAGAAGTCGGAAAACATCGGGGCCCGGAGGCTTCACACGATCCTGGAAAAACTCCTGGAGGAGATCTCTTTTTCGGCCTCGGAGCTTTCTGGCCGGAAACAGGTCGTGGATGCGGACTATGTCCGCAAGATGCTCAGCGACATCATCAAGGATCGGGATCTGAGCCGTTTCGTCCTATGAGGAGATCTCCCCTCCCCCGCCGTCTCCCTGCGGCGGCGATGTTTCTGGCCCTCCTGGTTGGGGGCTGCGGTCGCCAAGGGCCTCCTCTCCCGCCGTTGGCCCACCGCCCCAGGCCCGTCACCGGACTCGAGGTACGGCAACTGGGGGAGGTCGTTCTGATCTCCTTTATTCTTCCCGGGACCAACCTGGATGGCAGCCAAGCCCGTATCGGGGCGATCCGCCTCCTGCGCCGCCGGGCTCGATTGGTCGATGCAGGACCGGAAGGAATAGCGCGCCTGGTGCGGCATTTCGACCGGGGGGCGAAGGAGATCGGGACCTGGAGCGGGGGAGAAATCGAGGCCCTGGCAGACGGACCCGGCGCGATGGAAGTGCCCGACCTGTCGGCCCTCAATGATCGGGAGGCGGGATTTCTCCTGGCCTATCAGGTCTCCGTTCTGGGGGCGGGTTCCGATAAATGGACCTCCTCGGAGCTGATCTTCATGGCGCCGGCGCCGCCGCCGGGACCGCCCGATCGGCTGCGCGCCGGGAAGGGGATTGATGGGGTCCTGCTGGAATGGGATCGGCCGATCTCCCTTTCCGTGGATCCGGAAAGGGCTGGGATCGAGTTGAAATATTCGATTTACCGTGTCCGGGGCTCCGATCCTTCCGGCGGGAGGGTTCTGAACCCGGAACCGATCGCGGCGCAGCAATTCCTGGATCCGATCCTGCCTGGGGAAGGAGAGTTCCATCTGTTCTGGGTCCGGACCGTCCTGGAGAGATCCCATGGCCGGGTGGAGAGCGTTGATTCCAATCATATCGAGATCGCTACTCCCCGGCTGCTGCGGCCTCCCGCCCCGGTCCAGGTCACATTGGTGGTCACGGGGAGGCTGATCCGGGTCGTCTGGTACCCGCCCGATGTCGCCGGACTGGGCGGTTTTCGGGTGTACCGCCGGGAAGAGGGGAGGGAGGAGTTTGTCTCCGTCGCCGAACTTCCCCCGTCGGAGGTAAGGTTCACCGACGCGGCGGCGATGCCAGGGGTCCGATACTGGTACCGGGTGGTCGCCTTCTCGGGAAGCGACTCCGCCCTGGAAAGTGTGGCAGGAGAAGAGGTGTCGGGAATCGTGATTACCGAACAGGAACCGGGGGGGGAATGAATCGATCCGGGTCCGGTTCGAATCGCCGGCCGCCGATCCCCTTTCTGAAGATGTCGGCTGCCGGCAACGATTTCATTGTCATCGCCGCCGGTTCTCTCCCCGCGGCCCGGTTCGATCCGCGATTCGTGCAACAGGTTTGCCGGCGCAGGGTTTCCGTCGGGGCGGACGGCGTGATCCTGGTGGAGAAGAAGCGATCGGATCTCCTGGGCGTCGCCTTTTACAATCCGGATGGGAGAGAGACTTTTTGCGGCAATGGCGCCCGGTGCGCCGCCAGGTATGGGGCGATACGGGAAGGTATGCCGGCGGAGATGCTCCTGGAAACGCTCAGGGGGACTCTCCGCGCCGAATTGTTGACCGATGGTGTTCGGCTGGAGATCGGTGCCTGCGGAGTTCTGCGGCAGGATCTGTCGATCCCCCTGGGGTCACGGACCATCCGCGGGATCCTCATCGATGTCGGCGTACCCCATCTGGTCACCTTTGACCTCGATCCGGAGGAAATCGACGTGGTCGCCCTGGGCCGTGAGATCCGCAACCACCCCCTGACCGGACCGGAGGGGGCCAACGTCGATTTCGCGCGCCAGGTGGGCAGCGGCCTACTCGAGGTCCGCACTTACGAACGCGGGGTGGAGGATGAAACCCTTTCCTGCGGCACGGGGTGCATCGCCGCCGCCCTGGCCGCTGCGGTGCTCGGCCTCGGTACCTCCCCCACTGTTTGTCGCACCCGGTCCGGCGCCAACCTTCGGGTGGCATTCCACCTGGCGGGGGAACGGTTCGAGAAGGTGATCCTGGAAGGGGAGGCGAGAGTGGTTTACTCCGGCGAACTGGTGAATGAGGCCTGACCCGCCGAAACCTCTCCTGAGACTGTTGTAAAAATGCCACACTCGGTGTAGGAATTATGCAACTCGGTTGCCATGTTCTTCGGAGCGGAATCCTAATTTATTGAAAACAAAGACACTTATTTTGCCCCTCCGGCGCCTTTTTCCTGGCATGATACATGCTATGGAATACCCTGAATGAGCGCCTCAATGTACCAACAGACCATCACCAAGCCGGTCAGATGCTCGGGATCCGGCCTCCATACCGGCCTCCCGGTGAACATGGTACTGAAGCCGGCCCCGGAGAATTCCGGCATCCAGTTCTTTCGCAAGGACCTGGGGAACCAGCCGATCCCGGCATTGAACGCCAATCTCTCCGACACGCGGTATGCCACCAGCCTGTCCAGCGGCGGGGTGGAAGTCCGGACCGTGGAGCATCTCATGTCGGCCTTGTATGGCCTGGAAATCGACAATCTTCAGGTCGAACTGAACGGTCCCGAGGTCCCCATCCTGGACGGCAGCGCCGCCCCCTTTGTCCGCCTCCTGACCCAAGCCGGTGTGGTGCCGCAAAGAAGCCTCCGGCGTTACCTTGCGGTCCGGAGGAAGGTCGAAGTGGTTGATGGTGACCGGAAGATCCAGGTATTTCCCTCCAGTGGCCTCAGGGTCTCATATGCGATCGACTTTCAACATCCCCTGATCCCCTACCAGGAGATCAGCATGTCGATAACTCCGGAGCGCTATCTAGGGGAAATCGCGTCGGCTCGCACTTTTTGCCGGCTGGAAGATGTGAAACGGTTGCGGGCCCTCGGACTGGTGCGGGGAGGAAGCCTGCAGAATGCCGTGGTCGTGACCCAGAACCGATTTCTGAACGGTAACCTTCGTTACCGGAACGAGTTCGTCCGTCACAAGATCCTCGACCTGCTTGGAGACCTCGGGCTGGCCGGCCATCGTCTTCTCGGGCATATTGTGGCCTTCCGGGCGGGGCACGAGCTCCATACCAGGTTCTTGACCGCCCTCCTGTCGGATCCGGATGCGTGGGAGTTGGTGACCCGGCCGATTCCTGCATCGGAAAATGAGGCTGGTGCGCTGGAACCGGCGGTGGCGGCCGGTTCCCCTTCCTGAACCGCCCCTTTCCCGCTATCGAATCAAGCCTTCGTTCACCTGCCGGGCACTTCCTCGTTATCCCCTTTCCCGCGGCCGGTGCCGGCTCCCCGTTGCCTTTCCCAAGTCCTTGGAATAAAATCATCTGTTTGGATTTTGCTCCTAGGGAGGAAGGGATGGCGGGGAGAATAGATCATGGCGGAAAGATTTCCGGGCTGCGGATTTCTCTCCTGGCGCCCCTTCTGTTCCTTTCGGCGGTTCCGGTATTTGCCCGGGATGCCAAGATCCAGGATCTGCGTGTCGAGATTCTGGAAAACCGGTACCAGGCTTCATTCCGGGTGGAGGGGGCCTTCACACCTGAAGTGGAGGAGAGGATCGCCAGCGGGCTGGAAACCAGTTTCCGCCATCGGGTCCGGGTCTATGGGAAGAAGACCCTCTGGTTCGATAACCTCCTCCTCGAAATGGAAGTCACCACCACGGTCAAGTTCGATTCCCTGACCAGCCAATACACCCTCTCCCGCCGGATTGATGGGGAACTGCGCGTCACCGAATACACCGAGAATCCCGAGGAGATGCGCCTGTGGATGTCGGAACTGGACGGAATCCCTCTCGGGGTGGCCGACCAGTTTCCGGTGACGGACCGGGTCTACGTGAAGGTAAAGTCCAACATCCGTTCCCGCTTCTTCCTGTTCTTCATTCCCATCCGGTGGAACACCGATTGGGAAATGTTGCCGTTTCCCGGGTTGGAGAAGACGATTGAGTAAGGTTCACAGGTTTCGGACCGATCGATTGATCCTTCTGGGCCTGGCCGTTCTCATTCTCCTGATCAGTTCCATCTACTTTCTGGTCGGCCGGCTCCAGGACTTTTCCTGGCCTTTCATCACCAATTCCGTCTTGATGTTATTCCTTGGCTTGATGAACGTTCTTTTGATTCTCATCCTTCTCTATTTCCTGTTCAGGAACCTGATCAAGCTGTTGCTGGAGAGGAAAAGGAAGATCCTGGGATCGAAATTCAAGACCAAGATGGTCTTCGCCTTCCTGGTCCTTTGCCTGATCCCTTCCGGGATCATCTTCTGGGTGGCGATGAATATCATCCAGAGCAGCGTCGAGAGATGGTTCAACACGCCGGCGGACGAGATCACGGAATTATCCCAGCAGGTCGTGGACGCCTACTACGAAGATACCAAACATCGATCCTCCGCAGCTGCCGAACGGATCGGCAAGGAGGTGCAGAGGCGGCGTCTCCTCCATCCCGACCGTGCTTCGAATCTTCAGACTCACCTGGAAAGGTGGCTTCAGGAGATGCAGCTGGATGTCATCAGCCTCTACCCCAAAGATTCCCCCCCGGTGACCGCCGTCTCCCCCGGGATCTCCACTCTTCCGGGATTCGAGGAAGTACCCGAGGGACTGCTGGCAAAAGCGTTGGCGGGGGATTCCTTTCAATGGGTCCAGCCGTTGGGGGGAGGGCAGCTGGTGCGGGCGGGAATTCCCGTGCGAACCTCTTACACCCTGGAGGTGGAAGGGGCGGTGTTGGCCGGATATTTTCTTCCCCGGGATCTTACCAAGGTGATGCTTCAGCTCCACCAGGGAGCCGAGGATTACCGCCAGGCCAAGGCCCAAAAGGAGCCGATCAAAAGAGTGTATCTGTCCGGGTTCGCACTGGTCACCCTGGTGGTGATCTTCTTGTTTACCTGGATAGCCCTCACACTTGCCCGCGGTGTCACCGATCCCATCCTGTCTCTTTCCCGGGCGACCAAGGAGATCGCCTCGGGCAATCTCGACTACCGGGTTGAGACTCGGACAAGCGATGAACTCGGAACCCTTGTCGAATCGTTCAACCGCATGACGGCCGATTTGCAATCCAACAAGAAGACGATCGAAAGATCCAACAAGGATCTGCAGAAATCGATCCTACAACTGGAGGAGAGGCGGAGGTATATCGAGACCCTGTTGCGAAGCATTGCCACAGGAGTAATTTCCCTCAACGAGCAGGGCCGGGTGACCACCATCAATCCGGAGGCAATGAGGATCCTGGGGATTTCTTCCGGAATGAACGTTGTCGGACTCCATCACAGCGAACTGCTGGCGCGCGGGGAATTCAAGGAGATTGCCCCCTTCATTGATTCGTTGCGGGAAAAACCGGATGTGTCGGTTCGGCGCTCTTTCGAATTGACTTTCGGGGACAAACCGATGAATCTTTCGGTGAATGTTTCCAGCCTCCGCGACGGCATGAACCAGCGCCTTGGCCTCCTCCTGGTGCTGGAGGATCTCACCCAGCTGGTTCGGGCACAGAAGGTCGCAGCCTGGCAGGAGGTTGCCCAGCGTCTGGCCCACGAGATCAAGAATCCCCTCACCCCGATTCAGCTTTCCGCCCAGCGTATCCGGAAAAAATACATCGACCACGCGGAAGATCTGGGAGAAACGGTGGAGGAGGGGACTCAGGCGATCATCCGGGAGGTGACATCCTTGAAACACCTTGTGGATGAATTTTCGCGTTTCTCCCGGCTTCCGGCGGCAAAAACCCGGCCGGCCGATCTCCAGAGGGTCATCGAATCGGCCCTGTCATTTTACAATGGCAGGTTAAAGGGCGGGATTTCCATCGAGCCAAGGTTTCAGAAGAATCTTCCCAAGGCCCTTCTGGACGAGGAGCAGATCAAACGGGTGTTCGTCAACCTCATTGACAATGCCATCGAAGCCCTGGATTCGCAAGGACGGATTACCATTTCCACTTCGTTTCTGGATGAAAGCCAGATGGTGCGAGCCGAAATCGCCGATGATGGCCCAGGGATTCCCGCCCAGGATCGAAAAAAACTTTTTCTCCCTTATTTCTCCAAGAAAAAGGGAGGTACGGGCCTTGGCCTTGCCATCGTTCACCGGATCGTGACCGATCACAACGGGACGATCCGGGTAGAGGAAAACGAGCCCAAGGGAACCCGTTTTATCATGGATCTGCCGGCCTGATCCGTTTCTGACAGGAAACCGCAGGAATGAACAAGGAAAAAATCCTGGTAGTTGATGACGATGAGGGAGTCCGGAATTCCCTGCAGGGGATCCTGAGCGACGAGGGTTTCCGCGTCGAATTGGCCAACGATGGGCGAACTGCTCTCGAGGGGTTGCGCCGATGTTT
>JAPUIV010000048.1 GCA_027296665.1 Acidobacteriota bacterium
CCGCGTGCGCCGCAGGCAAGGGCGAGACAGCCAAATACCCCTGCAATCAGAAACCGGGCACCTGGTTTTTCCATTGTTTTTGTCCCTTTCCGGAAAGGAAAAGAGGAGTCGAATTTAACAAAATGGCCGTTTGCCAGTCAAGTAGCGGGCCGGAAACAAAAAAATCGACCCCGATTGTGGAAATGGTCCGCCGCCGGCATTACCTTCACCTCGAGGAGACAGGACTTGAAGGACTTCAGGAGCAAGGACACCTGGCGGGTTTTCCGCATCATGGGGGAATTCGTCGAGGGTTTCGAGACGTTGCAATCGGTCCAGCCGGCTATCTCGATCTTCGGGGGTGTTCGGATCGGCAAGAGAAACAAGTATTACCGGATGGCGAGCCGGATCGCCGAACTCCTGGCGGGCGCGGGATATTCGATCATTACGGGGGGGGGACCCGGCATCATGGAGGCGGCCAACCAGGGCGCCCAGCGCGGCGGCGGAAAATCGATCGGATTGTGCATACGGCTTCTCGATGGGGAACCTCCCAACCGGTATCTGGATACCCAGCTCACCTTTGATTATTTTTTCGCCCGCAAGGTGATGTTCGTGAAATACGCCTGCGCCTACGTGGTTTTGCCGGGAGGTTTCGGGACCATGGACGAGGTGTTCGAAGCAATGACCTTGATCCAGACCAACCGGATCAAGGATTTTCCGATTGTCCTGGTCGGGAAGTCATTCTGGCAAGGAATGATCGCTTGGATGCGCAGGACCATGCTTAAGGAAGGGACGATCCGAACCTCGGATCTCGATCTGATCACGCTGACCGACGATCCAGAGGAGGTCTGCAGGATCATCACAACCTGCCACGACAAGAAGCTTCTGGCAACCCGCTGATCCCCCCCTCAGGGCACCTGCAGGAAAACGCACTTCAGATAGGAAGTCTCGGGTACCCCCAGGTTCACCGGATGGTCCGGGGCCTGGACGGCGATGGAAAGGATGCGGGGGGCCCGGTGGGCATCGGCGGCGGCATCCCTGAGGATCCCCAGGAAGATCGGCAAGGGGATGTGGTAGGAGCAGGATGAGGTGATAACGAACCCCCCCGGCTTGACGATCTTGAAGGCCCGCAGATTGATTTCATTGTAGCCACGAACCGCCCCCTCCACCGAATCCGAGCTCTTGGTGAAGGAGGGGGGATCGAGAATGACGACGTCGAACTTGCGGCCCTGCTGATCGAAATTCCGCAGATGATCGAACGCGTTTCCTTCCAGCCACTCCATCCGGCCGGAGAAATCATTCGTCTCGGCATTTAACCGGGCCCGTTCCAGGCATTCCGAGGAGGAGTCCACCCCCAGAACGTGGCGGGCGCCGAACTTGGCGGCGTAGAGGCCGAATGAACCGGCATTGCAGAACAGATCCAGGACTTCCGCCTCGCCGGCGAACGGTTGGAGAGAGCGCCGGTTCTCTCGATGGTCCAGGTACAGACCGGTTTTTTGATCCTTCTCCATGTCCACCAGGAATTGGATCCCGTCGAGCTGGACCGAGATCCTGCCTCCCAGTTTACCCCGGATGAGCCCGGTTCTGGGCTGGAGTCCTTCATGGCGCCGGGAGGATGATTCGCTCTTTTCGTAGATTCCGGCGGGGTTCAGGAGCTCCTGAAGAATTTCTGTAATCAGTTCCCGGAACGGTTCCATACCTGCGGTGGAAATCTGAATGGCGAGAATGGGGCCGTACCGATCGACGACCAGGCCGGGGAGGAAATCCCCCTCGGCGTAGACCAGGCGGCAGGCCTCCGCGCCGGGATAGAACCTCTCCCGGTAGGCGATCGCTTCCTGGATCCGCGACCGGAGGAACTGATGATCAATTTTAACCCCGCGTTCCCGGCTCAGTAACCGCACCCGGATCTTGGAGAGGGGATTGATATAGCCGGTGCCGAGATAACGCCGTTGATAGTCGCGGATCCGCAGGATTCCTCCGGGCGGGGGATTCCCCTCCACCCGGTCGATCTCCGATTCGTAGATCCAGAGGTGGCCGAGCCGGACCCTCCGGTCCCGGCCCCGTTTCAGGATTGCGGAAGCCATTCTTTCTCCATGATTGCCGGTCCGATGAGGCCATATCGTATTCGCCGGTCCCGGCGGTGTCAACTTGGAATGGCGCTGGACGCGGCAGGAAACCGGGACAATCCTCTTGTGGTATAGTGCCAGGAGTGAACTTCGAAATTGCCCTCCTTCTGATTTTGATTCTCGCCACCGTTGCGAACTTTCTCTTCGAAGTCCTGGCGGTGGAGATCTTCGCTCTCTCCCTGATGGGGTCGTTGATCCTGTTGGGGATCCTTTCCCCCGAGCAGGCTTTCCTGGGGTTCAGCAACCCGGCCGTGATCATGATCGCGGGGGCCATGATCATGACCGGGAGCATCATTCATAACGGCGCCGCCGACCTGATCGCCAGGAAACTCCAAACCCTGGCCGGCCGCAGCCAGAACCGCCTGATCCTCATTCTGCTGTCCACGGTGACCCTCATGTCCTCTTTCATCAACAACGTTGCCGCCACCGCCATGTTCATCCCCGTGGTCGAGGGGATCTCGAAGCGAAAAGGACAGAATCCCCGAAGGTTCCTGCTGCCGATCGCATTCACATCGATGCTCGGAGGGGTGTGCACCCTGATTGGCACCTCCACCAACGTGGCGGTGAGCGGTGCCTTGGGCGCGTATGGGCTCGAACCGATCGGGATGTTCGAATTGACCCCTATCGGGATCCTGATCGCCGTCGCGGGGGTCGGATACCTTTTCGTGATCTCCAGGTTTTTCATCTCCGTCACCCCCTCGTCCGGTAGGGTCGACGACTACGGGATGCGGGAGTACCTGTTCGAGATCCTGGTTCAGGAGGGATCGCCGATTTCCGGATCCACCCTAGCCGAATCCGATCTGTCCGAGAGATTTCACCTGAACGTTCTGGGCGTGGTGCGCGGCGGCCAGAGGTTCCTTTCTCCGCCGGGATCGATGTCGATCCTGGCAGGTGACCTTCTTCTGGTCCAGGGTGAGCTCAGATCAGCCATCGCGGGCCCCTTGCCGCCGGGACTCGAGGTGAAAACCGATCCGCGGTTTCGAGATAAGGATCTCGAGTCGGATCAGGTCAAGGTGGTGGAGGCGACGGTCTCCTACAACTCTCCCTTCGTGGGGGCCAGCTTGAAGGAACTCAACTTCCGCCAGCGTTACGAACTCAACGTTCTCGCCATCTACCGCAGGGAGGAGCCGGTGGTGGAGAAGGTGGGAAAGATCCTGATCCAGGCCGGAGACGTCTTGCTGATCCAGGGTAGGGAAGAGAGTTTCCGCCGGTTGTGGCAGGATCCTTCCTGGCTTTTGTTGGAAGATGTGGTCCTGCCGAAATACCGGCCGGATCGTTTCCTGCGCGCCCTCTTGATCTTCGGCGGCGCGGTGGTGCTGGGGAGCTTGCAGGTAACCTCGATCCCGGTCGCTTTCCTGATCGGGGCGGTCCTCACCATTATCTTCCGGTGCTTCACCTTCGAAGAAGCCGAACGATACCTGAATCTTCGTCTGATCCTGATTGTGGCGGCAATGCTGTCGATGAGCATGGCGATGGAAGTGAGCGGCACCGCTTCCTTTCTCGCCCAGGCCACCGTCCTGGCGTTCCAGGCGCACGGGCCGTTGGTGCTGCTGGCGGGGTTCTTCCTGCTGACCGTTCTGTTGACCCAGCCGATGTCGAACAGCGCGGCGGCTCTCCTGGTCGTTCCGATCGGGATCCACGCCGCCCGCCTGATCTCGGTAGATCCCCGGACCTTCGTGGTCGCCATCGTGGTGGCGGCTTCTTGCTCCTTTCTCACGCCGCTCGAGCCCGCCTGCATGCTGGTGTTCGGGACCGGCAAGTACCGGTACACCGATTTTCTGAAATACGGGCTGGGCCTCACCATGCTGGTCTTCCTGATCACGCTGTGGGCGGTACCGAAGATCTGGCCGTTCGTTCCGGCCGTTTGAATAAAGACCGGTTTCAGGATTCACGCATCGGCAGGCGGATTCCCCGTTGCCGGGCGGTGTCTATCGCTTCCTCGTATCCCGCGTCGGCATGCCGCGCGACGCCGAGGCCGGGGTCTGCCGTCAATACTCTTTGCAACCGGAGTTCGGCGGTATCGGTGCCGTCGGCCACGATGACCATGCCGGCGTGCATCGACAGGCCGATCCCGACGCCGCCGCCGTGGTGGACCGAGACCCAGCTGGCGCCGGAGACCGCGTTCAGCAATGCGTTGAGAATCGGCCAGTCGGCGATGGCATCGGAGCCGTCCCGCATCCCCTCGGTCTCCCGGTTCGGGGAGGCGACCGATCCGGCATCGAGATGATCGCGGCCGATGACGATTGGCCCCTTGACCTGGCCGCTCCGGACCAGGTCGTTCAGCACCCTGCCGAAACGGGCGCGTTCGCCGTAACCGAGCCAGCAGATGCGCGCCGGCAGCCCCTGGAACCTCACCTTCTCGCCCGCCAACCGGATCCACCGGCACAGGCTTTCCTCCTCCGGAAAGGTCTCCAGGATGGCCTCGTCGGTTCGATGAATATCGGCCGGGTCGCCTGACAACGCCACCCAGCGGAACGGCCCCTTCCCCTCGCAGAACAACGGGCGGATGAATTCCGGCACGAATCCGGGAATCTGGAAGGCATCGGCCACCCCCGCCTGTTTCGCCTGGCCGCGGAGATTATTGCCATAGTCGAAGACCAGCGCCCCTCGTTTTTTCAGTTCGAGCATCGCCCTCACGTGCACGGCGATCGATTGCATGGTTCTTTCGACATACGCTTTGGGATCGACGGCCCGGAGCCGCAACGCCTCCGGGTAGGGGATGCCGTGGGGGATGTACCCGTTCAGGGTGTCGTGGGCACTGGTCTGATCGGTCACCAGGTCGGGCACCACCTTCCGCCGGACCAGTTCCGGCAGGACATCGGCGATGTTGGCGTGCAGCGCCACCGAGATCGCTCTCTTCTCTTCTTTTGCCGAAAGGACAATTTGCAAGGCCTGATCCAGCGAATCGGCCAATTGGTCGCAGTACTTTCCCCGGATTCTCCGGTCGATCCGCTCCCTGTCGACTTCCACGGCGAGGAGGGTCGCGCCGTTCATGGTCGCGGCCAGTGGCTGGGCCCCTCCCATGCCGCCCAGCCCGGCCGTGACGACCAGTCGGCCGCGCAGGGAACCGCCAAAATTGCGGCGGGCGGCGGTGGCGAGCGTCTCGTAAGTCCCCTGCAGGATCCCCTGGGTGCCGATGTAGATCCAGCTTCCGGCGGTCATCTGTCCGAACATCGTCAGGCCGCGCCGTTCCAGGTCCCTGAAACAGTCCCAGGTGGCCCAGGCGGGAACCAGGAGGGAATTGACGATGAGAACGCGCGGGGCTTCGGTGTGGGTTCTGAATATGCCTACCGGTTTGCCGGACTGGACCAGGAGGGTCTCATCGTTTTCCAACCGCCGCAGAGACCGTACGATCGCCCGGTAGCAGTCCCAGTTCCTGGCCGCCTTGCCGGAACCCCCGTAGACCACCAGTTCGTCGGGGTTCTCCGCGACTTCCGGATCCAGGTTGTTCATCAGCATCCGCAGAGCCGCCTCTTGCTGCCATCCGCGGCAGGAGAGATCGGTTCCGCGGGGCGCCCGCACAGGTGTTTCTTTCATCTTTTACTCCAGGATCGGTCCGGCCACTGCTTCCACACAATGGCGCAGTCCGGAGTTCCGGATCATGGCCGCCGCGGACTCGATATCCCCGGCCAGGACGCGATCCCCATCCAGAGGGGGAATCTGTCCACGGAGAAATCGGTGTCCCGCCGCCAGGGCCCGGGCCGGGGCCAGGGGGCGAAGGAGATCAATTCCCTGGGCGGCTGCGAGGATCTCGATTGCCACCACCCGCTCGGTATTTTCCACGATCGCCATTGCCTTGCGGGCGGCCCAGTTTCCCATGCTGACATGATCTTCCTGCGCGGCAGAGGTCGGGATCGAATCGACGCTGGCGGGATGGGCTAGCCCCTTATTTTCAGAAACCAGTCCGGCGGCGGTCACGTGCGCCATCATGAAACCCGATTGGAGCCCGGGATCATGCGCGAGAAATGGCGGCAGGCCGCTCAGGGAGGGGTTCAGGAGCCGTTCCATACGCCGTTCGGAGATGGAGGCAAGGTCGGTAAAGGCGATGGCGAGAAAATCCATGGCATAGCCGATGGGGGCTCCGTGAAAATTACCCCCGAGAAGGATCTGTTCCGTTTCCGGATCCAGGATCGGATTATCGGTCACCGAATTGATCTCCGTCTTCAGGATGGAACGAATGTGCCGGAGGGTATCCCGGACGGCTCCGTGGACCTGGGGAACACAGCGCAGGGCGTAGCTGTCCTGGAGCCGATCGCAGTCCCGGTGGGAATCCATGATGCCGCTGTCGGCGAGAAGGCGTCGGAGGTTCGAGGCGGTGTCGATCTGGCCCCGGTGGGGTCGCATGAGGTGGAGGCGTTCGTCGAAGGCGGCCGAGGAGCCGCGCAGGGTCTCGATCGACATCGCCGCGGCGATGTCGGCGCAGGCGAGAAGGTTGCCGGCCCGCGCCGCCGCCAGACAACCGATGGCGGTGGCCACCTGAGTGCCGTTGATCACCGACAATCCTTCCTTGGGGCCGAACCGGATAGGGGTGAGTTTCGCCTGGCGGAAGGCCGCCGCGGCCGGCATGAGTTCTCCCCGATACCTGACCTCTCCCTCGCCCATCGCGGCCAGCGCGAGGTGGGCCAGGGGAGCGAGATCGCCGCTAGCGCATACCGATCCCTGCGAGGGAATCTCGGGTAGGAGATCGGCGGCCAGCATGCCTAGAAGGGTATCGACGACCTCCGGGCGGATGGCGGAAGGGCCTTGCGCCAGGGTATTGGCGCGCAGCAGCAGGATGGCGCGCACCGTCTCCTCCGGCAGGCTGGCGCCGACGCCGGAACAGTGGCTGTGAATGAGATTTTCCTGGAGAAGAGTCAGTTTTTCCGGCGGAATCCGGACATCCTTTAGCTTTCCGAAGCCGGTGTTCACGCCGTACATGGCGGTCCCCCCGGCGATCAGTTTTTCCAGGACGGCGCGACTGGCCGACATCCTGGCCCGCGCGGCGGGTGCAAGTTCCGCCCGGGATTGCCGCCGGGAGACCAGGGTCACCTGTTCAAGGGTCAACGATTTGCCGTCGATCGGGAAGGTTTCCATAGGTGATCAGTGCCTGCCGAGAAGGGCGGAGAAGATTCCGAGGAGGATCAGGGAGAACCCGAAGATCCGCAGGGTACTGTTCTCGAGAGTCACAACGATTCCTTCAATTTTTCAGGCACCTCCAGGAGGTGTGGATTTTAGCACAGGAGGCGAATCCCGAGAAAGGGAAAATCGGTTTGCTCCCCCCATTGCAGGGCATTATCTTTAGCAGGGGAGCTTTATCGAGGAGATTCATTGATTGTAAAGTGTCCAGAGTGTGGTAACCAGATCCGGTTGCGGGACCTGAATCCGGGCGATCGAATGGTGAAGTATCTGTGCAGTGCTTGCAACCGGATCGTCCGGTTCGACCTGGCCCAGGACGAGGTGAAATCCTCCTCCAGTTCCGACACATTCGACCGGGAAGAGAGCCGGAAAAAGATCCTGGTGGCCGACGACAACGAATTGATTCGCGAGACCGCGCGGCAGATGCTGGAGGAAGCGGGCTACCAGGTGGTGGTCGCCGAAGATGGCGAGTCGGCCCTGAAGCGCATCCGGGAGGAGTATCCCGACCTGGTTCTCATCGACCTTCTCATGCCCCGGATGACCGGGTTTGACGTCCTGCGGGAAATCAAGAAAGAGGAGCGCCTGAAGGATACCCCCATCCTTGTCATGTCGGGCGTGTTCAAGGAAAATGTCCTGAAATTCCTCCACCAGGTCGGCGTTCAGGGGTTCCTCGACAAGGAAAACCTCCAGGACTCCCTCCTGTTCCGCGTGAAGACCATCCTGCGGGAATCGGCCGCCCTACCCGCCCCCGCCAACACCTGAGCCTCTGTTGCCCGAATTCCCCGATTCTGCTAGATTGGCGACGGTTTTCTTGCGGAGAGGAAAATGGCCAACATTGTCGTGGTGGGCGGACAATGGGGGGACGAGGGGAAGGGGAAGATCGTCGATCTCCTCACCCGATCTGTATCGATCGTCGCCCGCTATCAGGGTGGATCCAACGCCGGCCATACCATCGTGGCGGGCGGAACCACGCATAAGTTGCACCACCTTCCTTCCGGGATCG
>JAPUIV010000049.1 GCA_027296665.1 Acidobacteriota bacterium
ATCCCCGATCGCCCCATAACCCATTAGTCTCCTAACGAAGCTCTTTTAGGTTCGCCCTTGCCGCCCTGCATGGCGGCGGGGCAGTCCCAACAATCCCATTTTTGTAGAGGTGTACCTTGTCGAAACCACAGAAAAACCCACAATCGACCCCACCGACGACCCCACCGAATCCCGGGGAACGAATGGATATCCATTCCCTCAAGGAGAAGACCATCACAGAGCTGACTTCCATCGCGAAGCATCTGGACGTCGACGGGGCCACCGCGATGCGGAAGCAGGAACTGATGTTCGAGATCCTGCGGGCGCAGACCGAGAAAAACGGACTCATCTTCGCGGAAGGCGTCCTCGAGTGCCTGCCGGACGGCTTCGGGTTCCTTCGCGCCCCTGAGTACAACTACTTGCCGGGACCGGATGACATCTACGTATCACCCTCCCAGATCCGGAAATTCGATCTGCACACCGGAGACACCATCTCCGGGCAGGTCCGCCCGCCCAAGGAGGGGGAACGCTACTTCGCCCTCATCAAGGTGGAGGCGGTGAATTTCGAGCATCCGGAGGCGATACGGGAAAAGATCTTCTTTGACAACTTGACGCCTCTGTACCCGGACGAGCGGATCAAGCTGGAGACGGAACCGGACAACATCTCCGGCCGGATCATGGACATCCTGACTCCGATCGGAAAGGGACAGCGGGGCCTCATCGTCGCATCGCCGCGCACCGGAAAGACCATGCTGCTCCAGTCGATTGCCAACAGCATCACCAAGAACCATCCGGACATCATCCTGATCGTTCTTCTCATCGATGAGCGGCCCGAGGAGGTCACCGACATGGAACGGTCGGTCAACGGCGAAGTCATCAGCTCCACTTTCGACGAGCCGGCGCAGCGCCACGTGCAGGTGGCGGAGATGGTGATCGAGAAGGCCAAGCGCCTCATCGAGCACAAGAAGGATGTAGTCATCCTGCTCGACAGCATCACCCGCCTGGCGCGGGCTTACAACATGATTGTGCCCCCGAGCGGCAAGGTACTTTCCGGCGGCGTGGACGCAAACGCTCTGCAGCGGCCGAAACGGTTCTTCGGCGCGGCCCGGAACATCGAGGAGGGCGGCAGCCTGACGATCTGCGCTACCGCCCTGATCGACACCGGCAGTCGGATGGACGACGTGATCTTCGAGGAGTTCAAGGGGACCGGCAACATGGAGATTCATCTCGACCGGAAACTTGCCGATCGCAGGGTCTTCCCCTCCATCGATCTCTCCCGGTCGGGCACCCGGAAGGAAGAGCTTCTGCTGGACAAGAAGGAGCTCGACCGGACCTGGGTTCTTCGCAAGGTCCTGAACTCCCTCTCGCACACCGAGGCGATGGAACTCCTCATCGACAAGATCTCGAAAACCAAAACAAATAAAGAGTTCCTGGAATCGATGAGCGAAATGAAGTAAACTGGGCCCGCCTGGAGTACCCAGAGACAACGGAGTCAGAGATGAAGAAAGGAATCCATCCTGCTTACCACGATGTGACCGTGACCTGCGCCTGCGGGGAGACTTTCAAGACCCGGACCACATTGAAGAAGGTTCGGCTGGAGATCTGTTCCATGTGCCATCCCTTCTTCACCGGAAAGCAGAAACTGGTGGACACGGCCGGCCGGGTGGAGAGATTCCGCCGGCGTTACAAGGCGAAGAGTACGGAGTCCGGAATCCCCGCCAAGTAAACCAACCCTGTCCCCACTCGGGGAGCCCAATCATGTTCGCGAAGCTGGCGGAACTCGAAAAGAAATTCAAGGCGATGGAGATCCTTCTGGGAAGCCCGGAGGTCGCCGGCGATCCGAAGAAATTCCGGGAGCACGCCAAGGCCTTCGCCGAGTTGGAGAGGATCGTCACCCTGTACCGCGAGTACGGCAGCGTGGAGGAGGAGATCCGACAGGCGCGGGAGATCCTCGACGCGCCCGGCGGCGACGAGGAACTGCGCGGGATGGCCGAAGAGGAGGTGGCACTCCTCCGGGGCCGTCTTCAGGAAAAGGAAAAAAGGCTTCGCAGCCTACTCCTTCCCCGGGATCCCAATGATGACAAAAACGTGATCCTCGAGGTCCGGGCCGGCACCGGCGGGGAGGAGGCTTCCCTGTTCGCCCAGGAGATCTTCAGGATGTATGGACGGTATGCCGAGCGCCGCGGATGGAAGGTGGAGCTTCTGAGCTCCAGCACGACGGGATTGGGAGGGCTCAAGGAGGCGATCGCCCTGATCGAGGGGAAGGGGGCCTTCAGCCGCCTGAAACATGAAAGCGGCGTGCACCGGGTCCAGAGGGTTCCGGCGACCGAGTCGTCCGGCCGGATCCATACCTCCGCCGTGACCGTGGCCGTGCTGGCGGAGGCCGAAGAGGTGGAGGTCAAGATCGACCAGAAGGATCTCCGGATCGACCGTTTCTGTTCGACCGGGCCGGGCGGGCAGTCGGTGAATACCACCGCCTCCGCGATCCGGGTGACCCATCTGCCGACCCACCTGGTGGTGAGTTGCCAGGATGAGAAATCGCAGCACAAGAATCTTTCCAAGGCGATGCGCGTGCTCCGGTCCAGGCTGTACGACCTGGCCCAGAAGGAGCAGCAGGATGCGATCGCCAAGGAGAGGAGATCAAAGGTCGGTTCCGGGGACCGGAGCGAGAAGATCCGGACCTACAATTTTCCGCAGAGCCGGGTATCCGATCACCGGATCCACCTGTCATTGAACCGGCTCGACTTCATCCTGGACGGCGATCTGGATGCCCTGCTCGACCCTCTCATTTCCCATTTCGAGGCGGAGAGGTGGAACAGCGAAGTCCAGATCTGAACCGTTATTCCGGTGACCGGGTGGCGAGCCTGATTCGGGAGGCGGAACTGGCCCTCAGGGGGCGAGCGTCCGAAGCGGCGCGCCTGGAGGCCGAGATGCTTCTCGGGCATGTCATGGGCTGGTCGCGCGCCGGGATCCTCATCCATTCACAGGAAAGAGTCACGGGAAAGGACAGGGGGCGGTTTCGCCGCCTGGTAGGCCTGCGTACCCGCGGCCATCCCCTTCAATATCTGACCCATACCCAGGAGTTCTGGTCGCTCGAATTCTACGTGAACCGCCATACCCTCATCCCCAGGCCCGAGTCGGAGATCCTGGTCGAGGAGGGGGCCAGGCGGGTGACCGGTTCCCGCCCGATCGTGATCGATGTCGGCACCGGGTGCGGCAACCTCGCCGTCGCCCTCGCCCGGGAGCTTCCCGGCGCGCGCATTTACGCGGTCGACATTTCCGGGGAGGCGCTCGCCGTCGCCAGAAGGAATGCCCGCAGCCATGGGGTCGGCGAACAGATCCGGTTCCTGAAGGGGGATCAGTTCGCCCCACTCGCCGGGCTGGGTCTGGAGGGAAAGGTCGATCTTCTGGTCGCCAACCCTCCCTACATCTCGACGGCGGAACTGGCCGGTCTTCCGGTCGATGTCCGGGACCATGAGCCGAGACAGGCCTTGGTGGCCGGCAGGACGGGGGAGGAGTTCTATTCCCCGCTGATCGAGGGCGCGGGCCGTTTCCTGAAAGCCGGCGGCTCCCTGATCATGGAGCTCGGGCTCGGGCGGGCCGCCGGCGTGCGGCGCCGGCTGGAGGCATCTCCCGCCTTCGGGAAGATCTTGACCGTCAAGGACGGCGCCGGGATCGAACGGGTCGCCATCGGCGCAAGGAGTTCCCGCGATGCCGGATGAACGGCCGATGATTTCCTGGGAGCAGGCGGTCGAAACGGTTCTATCCCGGACCGGCCTTCTCGGGACCGAAAAGATCCCCCTTGCCGATGCGCGCAACCGGATCCTGGCGGCAGCGGTCCGGGCCGACGTCGACTCGCCTCCCTTCGATCGATCGGCAATGGACGGGTACGCGGTGCGATCGGCCGATATCGGTCCGGCTGGCGCCGACCTGGAGATCATCGAGAAGATTGCGGCCGGCAGTCTCCCCACCCTGCCGATCGGGCCTGGGCAGACCGCCCGGATCTTCACCGGCGCCCCGATCCCGGAGGGGGCAGACGCCGTCCAGATACAGGAACGGACGGAGGCCGGGGAATCGGAACGGAAGGTCCGAATCCTGGAGCCGGTCCCGCCCGGCGAGAATATTCGCCGGCAGGGGGAGGAAGTCCGGGCCGGCCAGGTGGTCCTGGAGAAGGGAAGTCCGATCGGCGCGGCCGAGATCGGCATGCTCGCCTGGACCGGAAATGACCAGGTGCCGGTCGCCCGGCGGCCCCGTGTCTCGATCCTTTCGACCGGTGACGAACTGGTCGAACCAGGAATTCTCCCGGCCGGCGCGCAGATCCGCAACTCGAACGGGCCGATGCTCACCGCCCTGGCCGCCGCCGCCGGAGGCAACCCGGATTATCTTGGGATCGCCGGCGACGAACCCGGCCCTCTCCGTGCCCTCATGGCCCGGGGGCTGTCCGCCGATCTGTTTCTGGTGTCGGGCGGGGTGTCGGTCGGCCAGCGGGACCGGGTTCGCCCTTTCCTGGAGGAGATGGGCGTCGCCATCGAATTCCACGGCGTGGCGATCCGGCCGGGGAAGCCGGCGTTGTTCGGCAGGCGCGGGGAGACCCTGGTGTTCGGATTGCCGGGTAACCCGGTCTCCTGCCTGGTCATCTTTCGCTGCCTGGTGGCCCCGGCGATCCGGAAATTGCAGGGACACCGGCAACCTTCCCCCCTCCTGATTCCGGCCACCCTGGGCCGCCCGGTTCGCCGCAATCGGAAACGTCTTCTTTTCCTCCAGGCGAGGCTGGAACCGGGCCCCGGCGGCCTGGTGGCGGAACCGGTGTCGACCACCGGCTCTGCCGACCTGCAGTCGGTCGTCCGTTCCAACGCCATGATCCTGATACCGGCCGGGGCCGACACCCTTCCCGCCGGCGCCGCCGTCATGGTCCTTCCCGACGAATCTCGATAGCGTTGTGTTGTGGGGCGGCCTTCCGCGGGGATCAGGCGGCGGGCGCGGCCAGGCGCTTGCGGGCCCACTGCCCGAGAGTGAGCGTGCTGGTGTACAGGAACCCGCAGAAGAACAGGAGGAGGAACGGAATGGATGCGAACATCTTCAGGCGCAGGGTATCGAACAGGGCGGCCCCGAAGTAGCAGGCGAAGAACAGTTCCAGAAATGTGGACATGGTGAGCCGGCCGCCATACCGCTTACCGGTCCACCGGTCGGCTGCCGTTTCGATACGGAATTTCGGTGTTCTCTGGAAGGCGGTGTCCTTGCCAAACAGGGCCGAGAACACCGCGTGGGAATTGTTCACCGCCAGGCCGATCCCGATCGACATCAGAAAGGGAAGATAGATGAACCGGCGGAGCCGGCTGACGCCGGTCAGTTTCTGTGAAAAAGAGTAGAAAGTCATCACCGAGAAGGTCGCCAGAATGAACATGGGAAGATCGGCCAGCAACAGTCCGGTGATACCGGCCTCGCCGCGAATCCGGATCGAGGGATAGAGCAGGAGCGCCAGGGCCAGCATCATCGGGTAGGCGAAGTTGCTGGTCAGGTGAACGATCGCCTCGGCCTTGACCCGCCGGGGCAGTCCGCTGCGCAGGATCGCCGGCAGGAGCTTGCGAGCCGTCTGCACCGAGCCCTTCGCCCAACGGTGCTGCTGGATCTTGAAGGCGTTCATCTCCACGGGAAGCTCGCCCGGGGCGACGACATCCGACAGGAACAGGAATTTCCATCCCTTGAGTTGCGCCCGGTAACTGAGATCGAGATCCTCCGTGAGGGTGTCGGCCTGCCACCCCCCCGCCGATTCGAGGCAGCTGCGGCGCCAGATCCCGGCCGTCCCGTTGAAGTTGAAGAACAGTCCCCCCCGGTTCCGGGCGGCGTGCTCGATGAGAAAATGACCGTCCAGAAGGATCGACTGTACCCGCGTCAGCAGGGAATAGTCCCTGTTAATATGGCCCCAGCGCACCTGGACCATGCCGATGCCGGGGTCGGCGAAGTAGGGCATAACGCTCCGGGCGAATCCGGCCGTGGGGACGAAGTCGGCGTCGAAGATGGCGATGAATTCGCCGGTGGCGGAGGCGAGCCCCGCCTGCAGAGCCCCCGCCTTGAACCCCTTCCGGTCGGTCCGGTGGAGATACTCGATCGGCGTGCCCTGCCGCCGGAGTTTCTCGACAAGTTCCCTGGCTACCTCACATGTGGAGTCGGTGGAGTCGTCCAGCACCTGGATCTGCAAGCGGTCGGGGGGATAGACGATCCCGCAGGTGGCATGGATCAAACGTTCCACGACGTACAGCTCATTATAGATCGGCAATTGGATGGTGAGCCGCGGCGGCGGGTCGCCGACCTTGCCGGGTTTGGGAAGGTTGTTCCGGGTCCGCAAGAACAGGCCAATCAGGTAGTATCTGTGCAATCCGTACAGGGAAAGGATCGCGAGAAGGGAAAAATAGGCGGTAAGAATGGCCATGTTAAAGGTATTCATGAACTCTCTGAAAACCGGTACGGAACGGTCTTTATTCCCATCGATTCTGGCGGCCGGGGTAGGCGCCGAATTGGCCTACCTGGCCATGGTTCTCCCCGGCGGACTTTCCCGGGGCGCGACTCTCGGATTCTGGGCCGCAGCTTTCGCCTGCTACGGTCTGGCGGTGTACCGGATTTCCCGCGACGGTTCGCCCGGAACTGTCCGCCGGCTGATCCTCGGGTTCGCCGTGCTGTTCCGGATCACCCTCCTGTTCACTCCCCCGATCCTCTCGGACGACGTCTACCGGTACATCTGGGACGGCCGCGTCCAGCTGGCCGGAATCAACCCCTACCTGCACGCCCCCGCCTCTCCCGAGATGTCCGGTTTCGATGAATCCCTTCTCGATTCGATCAATCACCCCGAGGTTCCGACCATCTACCCACCGCTGTCCCAGGCCTTGTTCCTCGCGGTGACGGCGGTCTCCACCTCTGTCTGGATGATGAAACTGGTGTTCACCCTGTGCGAACTGGGGGTGATTCTCCTGGTGTGTAGGCTCCTGAAGATCCTCGGTAGACCGCC
>JAPUIV010000005.1 GCA_027296665.1 Acidobacteriota bacterium
ACCACGTCGTCGAAATGGAGGTCGTCACCGGCGCGGGAGAGATCGTCCGTTGCAGCAGGAAAAAAAACCCGGAACTGTACTGGGCCGTCCTGGCCGGCTTGGGCCAATGCGGAATCATCACCAATGTCCGACTGGAACTCCGCCGGGCCAAGGCGATGGTGCGGACCTATTACCTCCTGTACGATGATCTCGACCTTTTCCTGGAAGATTCACGGAAATTGATTGACGCGGGCAGTTTCGATCATATGGAAAGCTGGTGCTCGCCCAGCCCACAAGGATTTAGAACCGGCCCGGAGGGCCGCCGGGCATTTGCCCGCTGGTTTTTCCCCTTGCATCTATCGATCGAGTTCGAACCTGGCAAGGAACCCGGCGAGAAAGAACTTTTGAAGGGACTCCAGTTCTATGAGCACCTTCACACCGAGGATCTGCCGACACCCGGCTTTTTCCGCCGGCTTGAACCCTTATTCGATCTCTGGAAACGGGGCGGAACCTGGGAACACGCCCATCCCTGGATGGAGACCATTCTGCCCATGGATCGCGCTGCGGCGTATATCCGGGAAACCATCCGGGATCTGCCTCCGCAGGTGATTGTCGGCGGGCACATTCTACTCTGGGTGAGCAGCGGGACCGTGTCGAAGGTGCCGCTGTTCATGCGGCCGGATTCCCCGCAGGTCGTTGGATTCGGGATCCTGCCCGCCGTTCCCCATCGATGGTTCGAATCGCTTCGCCCCCGGCTGCAAATGGCCAGCGAGCTTTCCATGGAATACGGCGGAAAAAGGTACCTGTCCGGCTTCGTCCAGTTCGATACGGAAACCTGGAAACGGCATTACGGCAAGAAGTGGGATGACTTTAGAAAACTGAAGCAAAAATTCGATCCCCAAGGAATCCTGAATCGGGGATATCTCCCCCTTCTCGAGGAGGAGACGGGGACTGTGAGTCCTCCGGAGGGTCAAGGGGATGCGGGGGAAAGCGGGCCGCACGATTTCGGCTCCACCGCCTGGGCACATGCACTGGCGGCCCGGATCAACAACGACGACGAATATCGAACCGCGGCCCGCGGGTGGGGAATCGGCTTCAATGGAGACATGATGTTCCATGTCGAACCGGACGAAACCCTCACCAAGGCATTGCGGTTTGTCCTCCACCTCCGAGACGGAATCTGTAACCATGTGGAAATTGTCGGGGAGGATAGTTCCACCAAGGTCGGCTTTGTTCTCAGGGCCCCCTATCCGGTATGGAAGCAGATTCTGACTGGAAAGATCCGTCCCATGGCCGCCCTCATGACCCGAAAAATCCACATCGAGGGTTCGCTGAGAACCCTCATGAAGTACACTCGCGCTGCCCGCGCCTTGCTCCGCGCTACCGCGTCCGTTCCAACCCGTTTCCCCCAATAAATTTAATAGGTGGGAGTCGATAATGCCTGCATCGAAACCAGATCTCCCGCGCGCGGAGGTGATGGAAAGACTGGAGATCACCGCCGATCTTGTGGTGTTGAAGCTCAGGCCTGAGGTCGAGTTCGAATTCCACTCCGGCCAGTACACCACCCTGGAGAAGGATGGGATCGAGCGTGCCTATTCCATTGTTTCCTCTCCGCACGAACCGATCCTCGAGATCTTCGTGGAACTGGTCCGGCCTCCGGCAGGCCACCTGACCCCCCTTCTCCTGGAACTGAAAAAGGGAGATTTCGTCTCCATCCATCCAGGAGGAAAGGGGACTTTCACCCTGGAGGCGGACAGGCCCAACCAGTTCATGGTGGCGACGGTGACCGGGGTTGCCCCTTTCATCAGTATGATCCGCCAATACCTGCACAGCGGAAAACGGGGCCTCAAATTCCATCTCCTCCATGGCGCGAGCTACCAGGATGAGTTCGGCTACCGGGAGGAGATGGAGGCTCTGGCCCGAAAACATCCCGGCAGCCTGGCGTACGTGGCCACCGTCAGCCGCCCGGGGCAGGAGCGCAACCGGGCATGGCAAGGCCTGACCGGACGGGTGAACCGGATGGTTCTGGAACAGATCCAACGGTTCGGGCTGAAACCCGGATCGACGCGCGCCTACGCCTGCGGCCACCCGGGCATGATCCAGGATGTCAGAAAACAACTCCTCCCCCTGGGGTTCGAAGTCAAGGAAGAAAAATACTGGACCGAATGATTACGAATCAACTGGTCCCGGATGTCGCTCCTGGCTCGGGAGTATATAATCAAATGGTAGGAAAATTCCGCCTCACCCGCGTTGGGAGCGGCTCTGCCGGCCCCCAACCTGTGGAATGGTTCCAGATTGAAACACCGAACTGCCATTTTTTCCCTGGCCATCATCTCCCTGGCAATAGGGACGTCCGCTCTTCATCGTACCTTTCCCGATAAAGGCTGGTCGGTCCGGGACTTTCTCTTTCTTCCCGGAAGATCGGTCCTACTGCCCGCCGGTGTTCATTTTCGAATACCGCTTCTTCATCGGATCACCCAATATTCAGCCGCCCCAATGCGGATTCCAATCGACCTCGGCCAATCTTCTGAATCTCCCTTCCGCCCGGTAAGCCGGGAGGGGATTCCTCTGCGGGTGACGGGTCTGCTCGAGACCCGACTCGATCCCGCCTATCTGTTGAAACTGCATGCCGAGGTAGGGGCTGATTTTCCGGACCGGTTTGTCCGCCCATTGTTACGCACGGTCATTCTGGAGAATTTGAAATCCACCTCCTACGCCGGAACGGCAGAGGAGAGAATCGAGCTGGAATTATCGGTGGAGGCAGGGCTGAGAGAGCCCTTGGCGAAGCTGGGCATTCGCCTTGGGACTTTTCGGGTGGATCGCCTGGAGCCGTCTTTTCCCTCCGGCTCTCTCTCCGGAGAATGGAACCCGGATCGGGCCCGCCCGGACGCCAGGGTCATTCTGATTGGATGGGATGGTGCCGACTGGCAAATCATCGATCACCTCCTGGAAGAGGGGAAGATGCCCAATCTTGCCCGTCTGCTGAAAAATGGGGTTCGGGTGCGCCTCAAGACCATCGAGCCGATACTGTCCCCGGTCATCTGGACCACCATCGCTACGGGAGTGGGGCCAAAACGCCACGGAATCATCGACTTCGTTGCCACCAATACTGCCACCGGCGAAAAGATCCCGGTTACCAGCAACCTTCGTCGCAGCCAGGCCCTCTGGAACATGATCTCGAATGCGGGACTCAAGGTGGGGGTGGTCGGCTGGCTGGCCACCTGGCCCGCCGAAACTGTCAATGGATACCTGGTGAGCGATAGGGTTGCCTCACAATCTGTTGATTTTTCAGATAGTTGGGTGCATTTATCTGAAGGAAAGGTTTATCCTCCCGGATTGTGGGATCGGCTGGAAGGGAAGATCGAGTATCCCGACCGGATCGGGCCCGATTCCTTACGTTTTTTCCTCGACCCCGGACAGATGGAAAACCTTCCTTCCAAGCGCCGAGCCGAAGAGATGCTGGAGGGCATGAAGACCATTCTCGCTTCTTCCCGGACATTCACCTCCATGGCCATGCTCCTCAGGCAACAGGAACCGGCAGATTTCGAGGCGATTTACTACCGCGGGATCGATCGGGTGTCCCACTTGTTCATGCCCTACCGGGCTCCCCTGATGGAAGGGATTGACCCGGTGGAAATGGAGATCCTGGGAAAGGTCGTCGATCGCTTTTATCAGTACCAGGACTCTCTTCTCGCTGTCATTCTGGATGGGGTAGGGGAGGAAACTGCGATTATCCTGTGCAGCGACCATGGGTTCCGGAGTGGTTTGCAACGACCTAGAACCGATCCCCGGCTCGGGCATGGACGGGCAGCCGATTGGCACCGAAAGTATGCCATCCTATTGCTCCATGGTGGTCCTTTCCTGTCCGGCAAGAGACTGGAACAGGCTTCGGTGATCGATCTGGCTCCCACCATTCTCGCCGCTCTCGGGCTTCCCGTTCCTGTCGATCTGGAAGGAAAGGTGCTGGTGGAGGCGATGAAACCCTCCTTTCTGAAAGCACATCCGGTACGGTACCGCAATCCGGTCAATCCTATTTCCGTGGCCGGTTCCGGAAATGAACCGATCGCCGCTCCGGGGGACGCTTCCAGGAGAAAACAGTTGATATCATTGGGATACCTCTCCCAGGAAACCACCAGCGGACACAATAATCTAGGAATCCTGTATCTCCAGGAGGGAAAAATCGACGCGGCGATCCGGGAATTCCGGCTTTCCCTGGAGAAGGCTCCGGGGTTCCTGGCGGTCAAGATCAACCTGGGCCGGGCCCTCCTGGCCAGGGGTGACACACCCGAGGCCAGGAAAATTCTCCGGCAGGTGGCCCTGGCAGATCCGATGGCCAAGGAGGCATGGGTCCTCCTGGCGGGGCTGGCCGAGGAGGAGGGTACCGAAATTGCCGAGGAATATTTCCTCAAGGCCCTCAAGATAGATCCTAACGATACCATCGTGATCAACGATCTGGGGTTCCTTTACTTCCGGAATGGGAGGGGCGGGGAGGCGTTGGAACAGTTCCGGAAAACCCTGGAAGTCGATCCCGAAAACGAGACCGCCTACAACAATATTGGACTGATCTTCCGGAACCAGGGATCGCTTCAGGAGGCGCGGCAAATGTTTGAAAAGGCGATTCATGCCGATCCCGATTTTCTTGGATCCTACAACAATCTCGGAGTCACATTTCAGGATCTCGGGAACCTGGAAAGAGCCGCTGCGGCCTTTCAGGATGGTCTCGACCGGAAACCGACCCATACCATTCTCCGGAATGGCCTGGGTGGCCTCTTTTTTCGCATGGGAAGGGAGGAAGAAGCCAGGAAACAGTTTGAAATCGCCCTCCAGATCGATCCTGATTACGAAGAGGCGCACAACAACCTGGGGGCGGTCCTGGGAGTTCTTGGCGACCGGAAGGGACAACTACGCCATTACCACCGGGCCCTCCAGATCCGGGACGATTATTCCGATGCCAGGTACAATCTCGCTCAGGCCTATTTCGAGACCGGGCGAAACCAGGAAGGGATCAGGGAACTGGAAAGAATTCTGGAAATGGAAGCAGGGCATCTTCAGACAATCCTGACTCTGGCCGCCAGACGAATTGACGGGGGGGACCTACCTGGGGCCGAGTCTCTCCTGGTAAGGGCCAGAGAGCAGTTCCGCGAAAACCCATCTCTCCGGAACCTGCTGGCCCGGATCCGAATGAAAGAGGGCAGGGAAGAGGATGCCCGGCGGCTGTGGAGCGAATCATTACAATTGGACCCGGATCAGCCGGAAGTACGCGCCCAACTTCAGGCCTTGTCCGGAGTGGAGAAGGAACCTGGTCGGGTGAACGGAGGAGGGTCCATACGGTGAAGGGAAGCCCCCTACATCTCCTCGCCGCAGGTTTCCTTTCCGCGGTTCTCTCCTCCACCACGTTGGCGGTAACCCCCGAATGGATGGAACAGGCCCGCCCCGACCTTTTCGAACTCACCCTCCGGTCCAAGCTGGTGATCCACGGTAAGGTGGAAGTGGGGCGTGTGAAAAAACCGAAGGTCTTCGTCATCGAGGTCCTGCGGGGCGATTTTTCCGGAGATCTGGTTCATATCGTGTTCCGGGAGATCAATCAGACTCGCATGTCCGAGGAAAAATCGATCCAGTTCCTGGAGGGACAGGAGATGATCCTGTTCCTCAGGCCCGCGGCGGAATCGGAAAGGCCCGGGCGTTTTGAACTTGTCCGGAGGCAAGCCGGGAAGATCGACCTGCCCGAGGAAGGTGTTGATGCGTATCTCGGGGCAATCCGGGTCTTTGCCCTGATTGCCGATTCGCCTGGAAACGAGCATTTTTCCCGCATTCTTGCCCTTCTGGACCATGAGAACCCCCTTGTTTCGGGTATCGCCCTCCACCAGATCCGCAAACACCGGCTCGCGACGCAGGAACAGATCTCCAGCCTTTTGAAGATCCTCCGGGAAAGGGACCTGGGAAACCGGGTCCTTGCCGCCCAGATCCTCGAGCAGTTCCTTGGCAAGACAAAAAAAGGGAATTCCCGGTTCGATCGCGAGGAAGATGTGATGAATTACCTGATTTCAGCCGCGCGGGTTGACGAATCGGACGAGGTCCGGGTAGCCGCGGTGGGGGCCCTCAGGGCATGGGGCAGCGACCAGGCGATCGATGCCATGGAGATCATAGCCAAGACCGATCCCTCTCAAGCGGTTCGCTACGAGGCGGAACTATCCCTTCTCCGGCTCAAGAAACCAGCAGGGGATGCATCCCCTCCATGAAGATTCCTTTCTCCCCTTCGTCCGAATCGACTCAGCTTTTCAGCTGCGCCAGGATGTAAAGGGCGGCCGAGGAAAACAGGATGTTTGGGCCCCAGGCCGCAAGCACGGCGGGAAGATATCCCGAATTCCCCAGGGCAGTCAGAAGAGCAAAAAAGGCGTAATAGATCAGTACCAGAAGAATACTGATCCCCATTCCCACCATCGTTCCCCGCCGTCCGGCCCGGTACGCGAAGGGAATGCCGAGAAGAACCATGACCAGCGGGATGCACGGAAAACTCAATTTGGTCTGCAGGGCGACCTGGAGTTCCCGGACTTCGTAATTCCCCTTGCCGAGCTGCTCGATATACTCCTTCAATTCCAGGAAAGTCATCTGTTCGCTTGTTTTCTTGGCTGCGTTGGGCAGGAATGAAAAGGGAAAGAGAACACCGGATGTAAAAATTTCTTCCGGAAAATCTCTATCGACAATCTGACGCTGGTCAAATAACCTGATTTCGGAATCTCCCTGCGAGGAAAAATCCCGGTACCACCCGTTCGATAGAATCCAGCGCCCGTTTCGGTATCGACCGCGCTCCGCGAACAGACGAGACTCCAGTTGAAACGTGTTGGGATCGATCATGTATAGAGAAATGCCCTGGAATTCCCGGACGCCAGGCCGGTAATTCCGGTAGTTCACAAGTTCCCGATCCTTCACAAAAATCCATTTGGTGGCGGGATTGGAATAGGTGCGGGGCTCTTTCTTGCGGATTCGATCCTTGAAGGCAACGGCCCGGCGGTTGGTGACGGGAAGAACATGATCTTGAAGAAGAAAACTGAATCCGGAAATCAGTATCGCCGCCATGACCACCGGAGCAGCGATCCGATACAGGCTGACCCCGGCAGCCTGCAGGGCTATGACCTCGTGGTTCCTGCTCAAAAGACCGAGGGCCGTAACACATCCAATGAGGGATGCCATGGGCAGGATCTGATGAAGGGTCCAGGGAAAACGATACAGGAAAAAATTCCAAAGAAGGGAAAGGGGTTGGCGGTGTTCGATGATCAAATCGATCAATTCACGAAATTCCATCAATAGAAAGATGACATACAGGGAAAGGCAAACGTACAGAAAGGCGCGAAGGAAGTATCCCAGGACATATCCGTCGAGGAGACTCAACAGGGCAAACCGGGTATAGGGGCCCCGGGGATTTCGTGTGGGGGTTGGTACCTCTCCCTTTTCCCTTCGTCTGAGCCAGAAAAAGAGAGACCCTTTCCTTCTTTCCCGAGGTTGCTCCTTCCGCAACAGGAGAAGGAGGGCCGCAATCAGGAAGATCAGGTTGGCAATCCAGAGGCCGGCTATGGGATGTACCAGTCCACGCGAGGCAAAATTCCTCCCCATCGTATAGACTCCCCAGTACCCGATGATCACCACGATACTTACCGCGAATCCGGAGGTCTTCCCGCCGCGTTGAGCTTTCAATCCAAGGCCGAGCGCGAACAAGCCGAACACGATGCAGGCACCGGGAATGGCGAATTTCTCATTAATAACGGCCTGAATGGTACCCTGGACTCGCTGCACGGCCAGGGGATGAGCCAGGTTGGCGGCGCGCCGGTACTTTTCCCGGAGTTCACCCAGGCTCAACTCGGAATAATTTTTTGGCACATCCCTGGACATGAAATCCAGCCGGGCCCGCAGGGAGGGATCGGGTGGAAGAGTCACATGGCGCTCCCTGGCCTTCACGAAGCGGTACTCTTCGGAGGGACCGGCAGGGAAGGTGAAGGTCTCGGATTCGAAAAGCCCCACTTCGATCTGATTCTTGTCGATGTTAAAGCTGATGGTGCCTCTCTTGGCCAGGGTCATTTCCTCGGATCCATCCTCAAGGTTCCTGAAAAAGATCAGGTTTTTGAGTTCATTCGTTTCCGCATCGGCACCCATCGCGTACATCACGGTGTTGGGAATGGTGTCATAAAAGGCTCCGGGCCGAATCCGCGTGGCAGCATCTGATTCGCGCAGGGCAAGGGAATACAACTGGTGAGCTTCGTAGTTGGCTTTCGGCTCCAGCCAGACCATTATGAAAAGACAGAAAAGGGTGGCTGGCACCGCCAGAAGAAGAACCGGTCGAACAAAGTAAAGCCGTCCAATCCCGCTTGCTCGCATGGCGATTACTTCGCTGTCGGCCGCAAGCCTGCCGATCCCGACCAGTACCCCAAGCAGTATCGACATGGGAATGGTCAGGGCGAGAAGGCGCGGCATGGAAAACAGAATGAGCTTGAGAACCGTGAGGGCGGGAATCGACTTTTGGATTGCCAGCTCCACCAGCTGAAAAATCCGATTCATCAGGACCACACTGGTGTACGCTCCTGCACCGATCAGGGTGGGGGAGAGAACCTCCCGAAATATGTATTTGTGGATCAACCGCATGAACGATCCCCGTAACTCACAGTTTACATTCTTTTAAGAAAAACCCCTCCCGGAAAGTTTGCGAAATCCGATTTTTCCCGGGAGGGGAAAGGGTGGAGGAAATACCCGGGAGAAAATGTAGGGTCTTCAAGGGGGAGAGGTCAAGGGAAAGACAATCGATTGGATAGGTTCCGTCATATCCTTGTTACGGGGTTCCCGGGTTAGACAACTTCTCCAGGTTGACATAATATCCATTACCGGACGTTAATAATAAAGCAGAAAAGACCTCAATGAACCGATCATGATCCTCAGTTTCAAGGGATTGAAAGGAAACCACGATGATAATTCAAGAACGATTGGGATTGGTTTTTGAATAACTAGGTTAAAGATCTGGTTATAGAAGAACCTAATGTCGGCATGCCGACTTTAGGTATTTTTGTCAGGGGAGGCTTCGATTTCGGCAAGCATTCTTTTGAGGACGGTAATGATCTCGCTCTTTTCAACTTCAGGTTTTCGGAAAAAGAGGCGGAAGGAAAAGCTCCTGTCGGGGGGGCGAAAATGATAAACGTAGTTCTTTGGCCTGCCTACTCCTCCATTTCCCTTTCGGGCCTTTCGAACCTCCTCACGATTGAGACCAGAAGAGAGGATTTTTTCAAGGAGAGCTTCCATTTCGGCGATATTCCCCTGCCGGGAAATTTGCAGCAGCATTGATTTTGCGGTGATTTTGTTTTTCTCGCAACGAGTGCGGATGTTGGCGGGCAGGTTCAGAAGGGATAACGATTCGGTTATCGATGTCCTGGCCCGTCCAAGCTTCTTGGCGGCCTGTGCATGGGTATAGCCAAACCGCTGGCAAAGGGAATGGATTCCCTTGGCCTCTTCAAACAGGGTGAGATCTTTTCGTTGAAGGTTCTCTATCAGGGAAATTTCCAGGATACCTCTCTCGTCGGCGTCGATTTCGATGCAAGGAATCTGGGACAATCCTGCCAGGATGCTGGCTCGGAAACGTCTCTCACCGGCAATGATCTGGAACCGGTCTCCTCGAGGACTGACAAGAAGGGGTTCCAGAACACCCTTCTCCTTGATGGAGGAAACAATGTCCGACAGATCCCCCACCTCTCCTCGCGGCTGTCCCGGGTTAGGGTCCAGTTTATCCAGGGGAATCATTCTGCCAATCGGCTGGTGTCCCCTGCTGGTAAGATCTTCGACAAAATGTTGATCGTGGCGCATCCTCCGGCTCAAAGGCAAACCTTTTTGTTTAGGCACGGCCTATCACCTCTTCCGATAATTTGTAATATTCGAGGGCTCCCTTCGAATTGGGAGCGAAACTGAAGATCGCTTCCTTGTAGGCGGGGCTTTCCTCCAGACGAACAGAGCGGGAAATGATGGTGCGAAATACCTTTTTCCCGAACACATCCTTGATGTGGTTCCGGATGTCCCTTCCCAGGATCGTTCTACGGTCGTGGAGAGTGATGACCACCCCCAGAAAAATCAAATCCGGGTTTGGACGGGCCCGGATCTTTTCGACGGTTTCCAGGAGATCATCGGTCCCCTCGAGGGCGAAGTAAGAAGATTGGATCGGTACAACAAGATGTGTCGCCGCGATCAAGGCATTGACGGTGAGAAGCCCGAGGGTAGGCGGTGTGTCAATGACAATATAGGGGAAAATTTTTGATACTTCCTGAAGGGCGTCTTTGAGGCGGAAATGCCCATCCAGTTCCCCAATTAATTTGGTCTCGACCTTGGCCAGATTGATCCTCGCCGGCAACAGGGAGAGGTTTTTGATTGAAGTGCTATAGATGGAGTCATCCACATTGACTTCTTTTTCCGTCATGACCTCGTAGATGGTTCTTTCGATCTGATCAATTTCCAGAAAGGAGAGGCTGCAATTCCCCTGGGGGTCGGTATCAACCAAGAGGGTTTTATAGCCCTTCTGGGCGATTGCGGCTGCCAGGTTGATTGCGGTGGTGGTCTTCCCCACCCCTCCCTTCTGGTTGGCAATCGCCAGGGTCATCCGGTGTGTTTTCGGCTGGCGCAATATAGGTTCGGTTCTGAAAAAAAGTAATCTTCGTTGTTTCAGGGAAGGTCAATCATAGCCAGGCACAGTCTATTTGTCAAGAGCATCGAATCAAAATAAGTTATTTATTTTCAATAGGTTACAATACAATGGTGGCAAACTTTCTACATTTCATATTTACCCATCTCATCGGGATCGAGATTTTCAAGCCATTTTCGCAATCGGTCCGACTCCCCTGCATCCTTGGTCATATCGGTTTTCTTGGCCTTTTCAATTACCGAATCTTCCACGTAGATTGGCGATCCGGTTCGCAAGGCCAGGGCAATGGCGTCACTTGGTCTCGAGTCAATAGTAATATCGGTGCCGTTTGATTTTATCTGGATCTTTGCGTAAAAGGTATTTTCCTTGAGATCGCAGATGACGATCCGGGTAACGGCCGCCTTGAGCTCTTTGATAACGCTTCGAAGGAGATCGTGGGTCATTGGCCGCGGTGTCGAGATCTTCTCAATCTGGAGGGCTATGGCGTTGGCCTCGAAAATGCCGACCCAGATCGGCAGGACCGCGTTACTTTCCGGGTCGCGGAGAATGATGATTGGCATCTGGGTTATCGGATCTATCATCAACCCCTTGATCTTCATTTCCCTTTGCATGCGGTTCTGTCCTCCTGGTTGGAAGCAATTATACAGGAGAGTTCAGGAAAGCTGTCAAGCCGATCCGGTTTCCGGAAGCCATTTGCCCGAAAGATGGTGAACCCCCGCACCCTGCACAACAACCGGCGCCAAATGACCAAGCAGTGTATCCGGACCGGTGAAATTCACCACCCTGTGGCACTCCGAACGACCGGACAACTCTTCAACACTTTTCCTGCTTCGCCCGGTAACCAGTACCTCGAGATTTCGGCCGATCAATTTTAAATTCCGTTCTCGTTGAATGACCACTTGAAGGGCCTGGAGTTCCTGTAACCGTCTACTCTTTACATTCTCCGGGACTGGATCTGGCATTTCTGCTGCAATGGTACCTGGTCTAGAAGAAAACTTAAAGGAATAGATGATATCAAAACCGATTGCGCTTATCAGTGAAAGGGTGTCGTCATGGTCCCGGTCCGATTCTCCAGGGAAGCCGACGATGATATCGGTGCCGATCGAGATTTCCCGATCCTTTCGGAGGTAGTCGATCTTTTCCCTGTACACCTCCCGTGAATAGCCCCTCTGCATCGATTTCAGAATGGAGTTCGAGCCCGACTGGACCGGTAGATGGAGATAACTGCATACCTTGGGCAAGTCCCGGATACTGTCCATCAAGCGGCGGTTCATGAGGAGGGGATGGGAGGTGGTGAACCTGATGCGTTGGATGCCGTCTATCGAATGGATCCGCTCAAGGAGATCGGAAAGACGACACTTACCATCCCGGTAGGCATTGACCGTCTGGCCAAGCAACTCCACCTCCAAGAATCGGTCGTTGGCCAGCAGTCTGATCTCTTCCAGGATCTTGTCCGCCGGCCGGTAGATCTCGCGGCCACGCGTCCGGGGAATGATACAGAAGGCGCAATTCATGTTGCAACCTTCCATGACATTGACGAATGCCTTGGGGAAGGTTCCATGCAGCACCTCTTCCGGTTCATACAGAACGGCGTCCTTTCGGTAGGAGAGATCAATCGACTTCCCGACCCTGCGCGCCTCCCGGATCCGTTTCGGCAGGTCGGGAATTCCCCGGGGCCCGATCAGAATGTCCACTCCCCTACCCTGCTTTTTCAGGAGGGAAGCTCCTTCGAGCTGGGCCACGCAGCCACACAGACCGATCAGAAGATCGGGCCTTTTCCGTTTCAACATCCGGAGCTCGCCGAGCCGGGTGTAAACCTTTTGCTCGGCTTTATCCCGAACCGCGCAGGAATTCAGAAGGATGAGATCGGCCTCATCCGCGCGCAAGGCCGGCTCGAATCCCATGCCGGCAAGGATGCCCGCCATCCTCTCTGAATCGTGCAGATTCATCTGGCATCCCCATGTCTCGATGAAATACTTCTCCCTGCTCATTTCTGGGTTTTCTCCCCGGAAGAGGCCTGCCGCAGTTTCCTGCGAATCTTTCTGTAGGTGGTGGCCAACGATTCCGGCAATATCCGGGTTCCATTCATCACAGCCATGAAGTTGGTATCTCCCGCCCAGCGGGGCACGATGTGAAGATGGATGTGGCCTATGATCCCGGCCCCGGAACATTTCCCGAGATTGATTCCCAGGTTGAAGCCATCCGGATGATAAAGATCCCGGATCGCTTTTTCGCTCCTCCTTGCCAGTTCCATCATTTCCCCCATCTGGCCAACCGACATCACCGAGAGAGAGGCCATATGCTTGTTCGGCACGATCATCAGATGGCCATTATTGTAGGGGAATCGGTTCAGGATAATGAAATTTTGTTTTCCCCGGTGGAGGAGCAGATTGGCAGGGCCGTCCCGGCGGGCCGCCTGGACACGGCAAAAGAGACAACCTCCGGGCTTGGACTGGGAAGTCACCCAGCGGTATCTCCAGGGAGTTGAAAGGGTTTCCATCGAGGGCGACCCCGTGGGATGCAATCGCCCGATCAGGATTCTGAATTGTTGTTGATCAGTTCCTTGAGTTCCTTGCCCGGTTTGAAGTAAGGAATTTTCTTGGCGGGTACTTCCACCCGGTCCCCGGTCTTGGGGTTCCGTCCTTGCCTGGAGCGTCTCTGACGGATCCGGAAGCTTCCAAAACCCCTGAGTTCGATCTTCTCGTCATTGTGCATGGCATCAATGATCGACTGGAAAACCGTGTCGACGATCACTTCACTATGTTTTTTAGTAAGCTCGGAGACTCTGGAAACTTCCTCAACCAGTTCCGCTTTTGTCATGAAACCTATCCTCCCAGTTTCAATCGATCCTGGCTTGACACCCCGCCCCCTGGGAATCGTCTGCCCGGCATACTAACCTTCCTTGGGGTCGGTCTCCCCTTCCGGTGAATCACTTTCCCCGTCCGGCTTGGGATCTGGGGAATCTTCCTTCACATCTTCCGCTGCTTCCCCCGAGACAATGGCGGAGGTCTCGGTACCGGACAGCAGTTCCCTGTTCACCAAATCCCCGATCTGGATGGTACTCGCCGTGTCGGCGGTTTCCTTGAAGGAACGCAGTTCTTGTCGCTCGGAATCGACTTTGGCAGCCTTGATGCTGAGCCCGATCCGTTTTTCCAGGGGGTCCATGCGCAGGATCTTGACCGACACAATGGTTTCCACTGCCAGATCCTCCTTCGGAGTCCGGTCCCTCTCCTGGTTGATTTCCGAAACGTGAACCAACCCCTCTACCCCGTCAGCGAGTTGCACGAAGGCTCCGAAATCGGTCAACCGGGTCACCTTCCCCTCGAGGAGCTCTCCCGTTTGATGGGATGCGAAGAAGGTGTCCCAGGGGTTCGAGGTCAGCTGTTTGATTCCAAGGGAAAGCCTGTGGTTCTCCGAATCCATCTTCAGGACGACCGCTTCCACCTGGTCCCCCTTGTTAAGTATTTCAGAGGGGTGCTTCACGTTGCGGGTCCAGGACAGGTCGGAGATATGGACCAACCCGTCCACCCCCTCCTCTACCTCAATGAAGGCTCCGAAATCGGTGAGGTTGCGGACGGCCCCGGTGATCTGGGACCCCACGGTATATTTCTCCGCGATCAGATCCCAGGGATCCGGTTCGATCTGTTTGAGACCGAGGGAAAGCCGGCGGGCCTCGGAATCGCATCCAAGGACGACCACTTCGATCTGATCGGCCACCGTGAGTACCTTGGAAGGATGCTTGATCCTTTTGGTCCAGGACATTTCGGAAACATGGATCAGGCCTTCGATGCCCCCTTCCAGTTCCACGAAGGCACCATAGTCGGTCAAGCTGACCACTTTTCCTTGAACCCGGGAACCGATAGGATACTTTTCCTGAGCCGAGTTCCAGGGATCATCCATCAGCTGCTTGTATCCAAGTGAGACCCGTTCCCGCTCCCGGTCGAATTTGAGGATCACCGTTTCCGCCTCATCCCCGACCCGGAATATTTCCGAGGGATGGCTCACCCTGCCCCAGGACATATCGGTGATGTGGAGTAAACCGTCGATCCCGCCGAGATCAATGAAGGCGCCGTATTCCGTAAGGTTTTTCACGATCCCCTTCACGACCTTCCCTTCCTCCAGAAGGTCCAGGGTTTTCCCCTTCAATTCACGATTCACCTCTTCGAGGATCGCCTTGCGGGAAAGGACGATGTTCCCTCTTCTGCGGTTCACCTTGATGACTCGCATCTGGAATTCCTGGCCCCGAAGGCTCTCCAGGTTCCTGACCGGCCGCAGATCGACCAGGGAACCGGGCAGGAAGGCCCTGACTCCGATATCGATGGCGAGGCCGCCCTTTATGCGCTCCACCACCCGGCCGGTTACCACCTCGCCGGTCTTGTAAGCCCGTTCCACCTGTTCCCAGACCTTGAGCTTCTCCGCTTTCTCCTTCGACAGGACCACATAACCGTCGCGATCCTCCGTTCTCTCCAGGAGGACATCCACCTCATCGCCCACGGAAATCTGGACCTTTCCTTCCATGTCGCGGAATTCGGCGATATCGATGATCCCTTCAGATTTGTACCCGACGTCAACGATCACCTCGTTTTCCAGAACCTTGATCACCTTCCCGCCGACCACCTGCCCTTCGGCAAGGTTTCGAAAACTGACGTCGTACAGGTCCAGGAGCTTCTCGTACTCGGCGCCGCTCAGCTCCTCCTCATCATTCCCCTGATCCCCCGGTTCCGTGCCTTTTTCGATAAATCCGGTCTCAGGGGCGATTTCCCGGGTGTCCTCACGAATTTCCTTGGTTCCATCCATTCTGGTGAAATTCCTCCTTCATTTCATATATTCCTACCCCAACTACATGGGAATGGGGCGCCCTCGGGATGGAAACAGCCTTCTCCCTTTCCTCGCGGCGGCAAACGGTGCCACGGGAACCCGGATCCGAAACGATCGACTCCGCTCGGGGAATAATTAGGCCCGAAACCCCCTCAGGGTTTCCCTCATGATAGGGGAAGGTAGGGCCCTCTGTCAAGGCGTAAATTGAATGAATAGTGGATTTTATCCCCTTCCCCGGTCGATCCGATCGAGGCCGGCCAGAAACAGAAGGTTCTCCCGCCGGGTGCCGATCGCAACACGCACCCAGGAGGGGAGATCATAGGGCGCCAGGGGCCGCACCAGGATTCCCAGGGAGAGCAGTTCTCGATATACCTCTTCGCCCGTCCGGCCCGGGACCTCTACCATGAGGAAATTGGCCTCGGTCGGCAGGGTCGATATCGATCTTCGGGCCAGTTCCCCGGCAAGAAACACTTTCTCTTTTCGGTTCAATTCCACCGATTTTCGCAGGTGGTCCCGATCCCCCAGAGCGGCCAGGCCGGCTGCCTGGGCAACTGCACTGGTATTGTAGGGGGAGCGGACCCGCTCGAGGGTACCGATGATCTCCTTCCCGGAAAGGCCATAGCCCAGGCGGATTCCGGCCAGACCGTATACCTTGGAAAAGGTCCGCAGCAGGATTATTTCCGGTCCTCCCTCCAGGAAGGGTAAAGAATCGGGATAATCGGGCGCATCAGCGTATTCGCGATAGGCCTCGTCCACGACTACCAGGCAATGTTCGGGAATCCGCTCCAGGAACTGGCGCACCTCCGTATCGGTATTGTAGGTGCCTGTCGGGTTGTTGGGATTTGCCATGAATACCAGCCGGGTGTCGGACGTAACCGCCTGCGCCATGGCCGGTAGATCGTTTCGAAAGTCCCGCATCGGAACGGTGACGATATTGCCATTCACGGCCTGAACGGCCATCCGGTACATGAGAAAGGAATGATCGGAGACAACGGCGCTGTTTCTTCCCCCCAAGAAGGCCCTGGCGAGGAGTTCCACGATCTCGGTGGATCCGTTGCCCAGAATGATCCTTTCCATGGACAGCCGGTATTTCTCGGATAGGCCTTTCCGCAGGTAATACCCGCCTCCATCCGGATACCGGTGGCTTCCCTGGAGGACATCTTTCATCGCCTGGATCGCCCGGGGCGAGGGGCCGAGCGGATTCTCGTTGGAGGCCAGCAGGACCAGGCCACGAATTCCCAGGTTCCGTTCCAGTTCCGCGGCCGGCAATCCCGGCTCGTAAGGAACGATCCCGGCAACATGATCGGGCACCCTGCCGGACACCGGCTTATCGTTCTCCCCTTCCCGGTCCCCGGGAATCGTCCCGCCGGATTTCCGCGGCCGATTGCTTCTTTCTCCTCTTCGCCTCATTCGACGTCTCCTTGCGTAGATGGAGCAGTTCGCGCGGAGTCAGCGGCCGGAAGGCGCCTCGCGGAAGTTGCGGATCGCGAAGTGAGCCGATTGCCACCCGGCGTAATCTCAGCACGGGATGACGGAGAGCGAGGAAGATCCTGCGGATCTGGTTTCTTCGGCCCTCGCGAAGGATCACTTCGTAGCTGGGGTTTCTTGTCCTCACCAGGACCCGGACGGTCATGGGGAGGCAGCGTTTCCCATCGAGAATCATCCCGTGCCGCAGACTGCTGAGATCGCCTGGGGAAAGGGGGTCGCGCACCTTCGCCACATACCGCTTGGCGCAACCCCGCGAGGGATGCGACACCGCCTGCGCGAACTCTCCGTCATTGGTCAGTATCAATAGGCCTTCCGTTTCAAAGTCGAGACGGCCGACGGGGAAGACACGCTCCCGGACTCCCTTGAGCAGTTCGCGGACCGTGGGCCGCCCCTCCGGGTCGGAAAGGGTGGTCACGCAGCCACGCGGTTTGTTGAGAAGGAAATAGAGTTTTCGCTCGGGACGGGGGATCGATCGGCCGTCCACCTGGATCCGGTCGCCGGCCGGATCGGCCTGGGATCCGAGACGAAGGATCGTCCTGCCGTTGACGGAGACCCTTCCCGCCCGGATCCACTCCTCGCACCGCCGCCGGGACCCCAGACCCGCGTCGGCCAGGATTTTCTGGATTCTCACCCGGGCGCCGGGAGTCCGGCCTGCTCGGGATCGGATCCGTCCGGCCGGGAGTTCACGATGGGCCGGCTTCGACCCCTTCTTTGGTCTGGTCGGAATCGGAAACCTCCCCCTCGTCCACCTCCTCGAGTCTGGGCAGATCCTCCAGAGTATCAAGGCCGAAGTGGGTGAGGAAATTCGAACCCGTGGCGTACAGGATTGGCCTGCCGACCACCGACTTCCGACCGGCCATTCGGATCAGTTTGCGCTCCAGCAGGTTTCGGAGCAACGAGGTGGAGCAACTGCCGCGAAGTTGTTGAAGCTCCACTGCGGTCACCGGCTGCCGGTAGGCGATCAGCGCCAGCGTCTCCAGGGCCGCGGGCGAGAGGCGAAAACGGTTCTTGTACCGGAACA
>JAPUIV010000050.1 GCA_027296665.1 Acidobacteriota bacterium
TGAGGACATAATACCTATTTCCGGAGAAATTGGGGACATGATACCTGTTTCCCTATTTTGGTTCAGGCTGAAATGCCGGCCAAGCCTGACCCGTTACGGTATTTCTGCTATTATGGCGCTCGTCCCGGTTCAACCCCTGAAAAGGAAGGTCATGAGCAGAAAGTTCCAGACCATCCGCTGGAGCGATGATGGTGTGGTGATGATCGACCAGCGGCGGCTCCCCGGCGAGGAGATCTACCTCACCTGCCAGGAGCCGGAAGAGGTTATCGAGGCGATCCGGTCGATGGCCATTCGCGGCGCTCCGGCCATCGGCGTGGCCGCCGCCATGGGCCTGGCCCTCGGGGTACGGCGCCTGGCGCAATCGGCCGGCGACCTATCCCCGGACCGTTTTCGGGAACTTTGCGACCGGTTCGCCGCCAGCCGTCCAACGGCCGTGAATCTTTCCTGGGCTATCGACAGGATGCAGAAAGTCTATGAAAAGAACCGCGGTTTGGTTCCTGCCGAACGCGCCGACCGGATGGTCCGCGAGGCCCAGCGGATCCTGGATGAAGACGTGGCTGCCAACCGCCGTATGGGGAAACTGGGGGCCGCCCTGCTGCCGGATGATTGCACCGTCATGACCCACTGCAATGCAGGCGCCCTGGCGACGGCCGGTTACGGCACCGCCCTCGGAGTGATCCGGGCGGCCCGGGAATCCGGCAAGAAGATCGCCGTTCTCGCCGGCGAGACCCGGCCGTTCCTGCAGGGGTCCCGGTTGACGGCATGGGAGCTTTCCCGGGACGGCATTCCGGTGACTATCATCACCGACAGCACCGCCGGCCAGTCCCTTCGCAAGGGGGAAGCCGCGGCGGTCATCGTCGGGGCCGATCGGATCGCCGCCAACGGCGACGTCGCCAACAAGATTGGCACCTACCCGATCGCCGTCCTCGCCAAAGAGAACCGCGTCCCTTTCTACGTGGCGGCGCCGATCTCCACCCTGGATCTGACCCGGGCCTCCGGCGAGGAAATCCCCATCGAGGAGCGTGACCAGAAAGAAGTCACCCACTTCCGGGACCAGGCCGTGGCCCCAAAGGGGGTCGGTGCCCGCAACCCCGCTTTCGACATGACTCCGAACACCTACATTTCCGCCATTATTACCGAGAGGGGGGTCGCCCGCCCGCCATATCTGAAAAGCCTCCGGGCCCTCGCCGAAGGGAAAGGGACACCCACCTAGGAATTTCGCCCGTGTTGATCCTCGGAATCGAAACCAGCTGCGACGAGACGGCCGCCGCCGTCGTCCAGGACGGGAAGAAGATCCTCTCCAACGTCGTGTTCTCCCAGGTGGAGATCCACCGGAAATACGGCGGTGTGGTCCCGGAGATCGCCTCCCGCCATCACCTGGAAAGGATCGGCGAGATCGTCCAGGAAGCGATCGATACGGCCGGCGTAAAATTCGCCGATCTCGATGGTGTAGCTGTCACCTACGGTCCCGGGCTGATTGGCTCTCTCCTGGTCGGGATCTCCATCGCCAAGTCGATCTGCTTCGTGCACGGGATGCCATTGCTTCCGGTCAACCACCTGGAGGGACATATCGAGGTATTGTGGCTCGGCCAGGAGGAGATTCCCCTCCCCGGCCTGGCCCTGGTGGTCTCAGGCGGCCACACCACCTTGTGCGCCACCAGCGGCCCGGGCGACTACAAGCTTCTGGCAAAGACCCGGGACGACGCCGCCGGCGAGGCGTTCGACAAGGTGGCCAAGCTGCTCGGCCTCGGGTATCCAGGAGGCCCGGTAATCGACCGGCTTGCCAAACGGGGGAACCCCAAGGCAGTCCCCCTGCCGGTGGCGCGGATGAGCGACGGAAGCCTCGACTTCAGCTTCAGCGGCATCAAAACGGCGGTTCTCCGGTACGTTCAGGCCCAGGAGATCTCCCCGCACCGGGGAGACCCGGACACCGCGCCTCAGGCGATCCTCGATCTGCTGGCGTCGTTCCAATCCACGGTGATCGAGAACCTGCTCGTCCGGGTCCGCAAGGCGGCCCGCCGGGAACGCTCCGCCTCGGTCCTGGTATCGGGCGGAGTCGCCTGCAATAGTCTGCTGCGCGAACGGTTCCAGGACCTGGCCGACCAGGAAGGGTTCAGCTTCCACTGCCCGCCCCCCGGACTCTCCCTGGACAATGCCGCAATGGTGGCAGCGGTCGGCGGACGGCTTCTGCGGGAAGGGCACACGGCCGACCTGGATCTGAACGCCGTGCCCAATCTCGGGTTCGGTATTTAAATGAAACCCGATCGGATCAGAAATTTCTCGATCATTGCCCATATCGACCACGGAAAGTCGACCCTGGCCGACCGCATCCTGGAATTGACCGGTGCGCTCACCTCCCGGGAGATGGAGGATCAGGTCCTGGACGACATGGCCCTGGAACGGGAGCGCGGCATCACCATCAAGGCGCGGACCGTCGCCCTGAACTACCGGGCCCGGGACGGCAAGGATTATCTCCTCAACCTGATCGATACTCCCGGGCACGTCGACTTTTCCTACGAGGTCTCCCGCAGCCTGGCGGCATGCGAGGCCGCCTTGCTCCTGGTGGACGCCTCACAGGGAGTCGAGGCCCAGACCCTCGCCAACGCCTACCTGGCGCTGGAGAATAACCTCGAGATCCTTCCGGTGATCAACAAGATCGATCTTCCGAGCGCCGACGTCGACCGGGTACGCGAGCAGTTGGAGAACATCGTCGGCGTCAAGGGGTCGGAAGCGCTGCTGGCCTGCGCCAAGGACGGCCGGGGAGTTCCCGAGATCCTGGAGGCGATCGTCAAGCAGGTGCCGGCACCGGCAGGCGATCCGCAGGCGCCCTGCAGGGCGCTGATCTTCGATTCCTGGTACGACCAGTACCGCGGAGTGGTCGTACTCATCCGAATCCTGGATGGATCGGTGGCTCCCGGCATGCGGATCCGGTTCCTGGCGACCGGCCTGAAATACGAGGTCGAGGAGGTCGGGATTTTCACGCCCAAGCTGAAAAAGCAGTCCCGGCTGTCGGCCGGCGAAGTCGGCTACCTGATCGCCGGCATCAAGAAGACCGAGGACACCCGCATCGGCGACACCATCACCGAGGACGCCCGCCCCACCTCGAATCCCTTCCCCGGCTTCCAGAAGATCAAGCCGATGGTGTTTGCCGGGATCTATCCCACCGACAACACCGACTTCGAGGTCCTGCGCGACGGCCTGGAAAAACTCCACCTCAACGACCCGGCATTCACGCACGAGCCGGAGACCTCCACCGCCCTGGGTTTCGGGTTCCGATGCGGTTTTCTCGGCATGCTGCACATGGAGATCGTCCAGCAGAGGCTGGAACGGGAATTCGGGCTCGACCTGATCCAGACCGCTCCCGGGGTCCGATACCTGATGTTGATGAAGGATGGGACCAAGATTGAAATTTCCAATCCCGCCAAGCTCCCCTCCGTGCAGGCGATCGACAAGATGATGGAACCGTTCGTCACCGCCACCATCCTGACCCAGCCGGCCTTCGTTGGCGGGATTCTGACGCTGGTGGAGGGGCGCCGGGGGATCCAGAAGGAGCTGCGTTATCTGACCCCGGAGCGGGTCCTGCTGGTTTACGAACTGCCGCTCAACGAGATCATCACCGATTTCTACGACCGGCTGAAGACCGTTTCCCGCGGCTACGCCTCGTTCGATTACCAGCTCTCCGGGTGGTGGGAGTCGAAACTGGTCAAGCTCGACATCCTGGTGAACGGCGACCCGCTGGACGCCCTTTCCCTGATCCTGCACCGGGACCGCGCCTACCAACGCGGCCGCTGGCTTTGCAGCAAAATGCGCCAACTGATCCCCCGCCAGATGTTCGAGGTGGTGATCCAGGCGGCCCTCGGCCACAAGGTGATTGCCCGGGAATCGGTTAGCGCGCTGCGCAAGAATGTAATCGCCAAGTGCTACGGCGGCGACGTCACCCGGAAAAGGAAACTCCTGGAGAAGCAGAAGGAAGGGAAAAAGCG
>JAPUIV010000051.1 GCA_027296665.1 Acidobacteriota bacterium
GCAATATCTGGAGGTTCCCCCGGGTCGCCGCGGAGAACGGCGGCGGGGCCTTCCTGATCCCCTGGCTCCTGTTTCTCTTTACCTGGTCGATCCCCTTGCTGATCGTCGAGTTCGGCATGGGCAGGGCGGCCCGCCGGGGCACCATCGGCGCATTCTCGTTCATTGCCGGCAAGAAGTTCGCCTGGATGGGGGGGTTCGTCGGCATCTGCACCCTGGCGATCATGTCCTATTACGCCGTGGTCACCGGTTGGTGCCTGAAGTACCTGTACGCCGCGGTGGCCGGTTCCAGCGGGCTCGCCGCGCCGGAACGGTTCTGGGAAGAGTTTGCCTTGTCGGGGGGGTGGCAGCCGCTATTTTTCCAGTTCTGCGCCCTTCTGTTCGGTTGCTGGATCATTCACCGCGGCGTGAACCGCGGCCTCGAACGGGTCAACCGGATATTCATTCCAATCCTGTTCCTGCTCCTCGCCGCCACCGCCATCCGCGCCGTGACCCTGCCGGGGGCCGGCGCGGGGCTCTCCTTTCTGTTCCGGCCGGAATGGAGCCGCCTGGGACATTACAAGATCTGGCTGGAGGCCTTGTCGCAGTCGGCCTGGTCCACCGGCGCCGGCTGGGGGCTCATCCTGACCTTCGGAGTCTATCTCCGCAGGGAGGCGACGGTGGTCGGGCATTCACTGGCCACCGGCATCGGCAACAACATCGCTTCCCTTTTGGCCGCCACCGCCGTCCTGCCGACGGTGTTCTTCCTGCGCTCGCAGGCCGAGGCGATGAAATTGCTGGGCATGGGAAATGAAGGGCTCACATTCCTGGTCCTCCCGCAGATCTTCCGGGACATGCCCATGGGCAGGATCTTCCTGCCGATCTTCTTCCTTGCCCTGAGCCTGGCCGCCATCTCCTCCCTGATCGCGATGATCGAGCTAGGCGTCCGGTTGCTGATCGATGTCGGCTGGTCTCGCCGGCGGTCGGTTCTGGCGGTCGGCACGGTGGGGTTCGTGGCGGGGATCCCTTCGGCACTTTCCATCGACTTTTTTCAAAACCAGGACTGGGTCTGGGGCCTGGGGTTGATGGTCAGCGGACTCCTGTTCGCCGTGGCGGTCAGCATGCACGGGGCGAAAAGTTTCCGGCAGCAGTATCTCGAGTCTCCGGGCAGCCGGTTCCGGCTGGGCAGGTGGTTCGATATCCTGATCCAGTACCTGATCCCGGCTCAGTTCCTGGCCATGATCAGCTGGTGGTTCACCAAGGCGATCCGGAACGATCCCGGCGGATGGTGGAATCCCCTCCACCCCGGTGGGATCGGCACCTGCTTGTTCCAGTGGGGACTTCTCCTGGCGGTCCTGTTCCTGTTCAACCGCCGCCTGGCCGGCAAGGCGGCGTCCGGTTCCGATTGACAGCCGCTTCGAGGGGTGGTTACAATGGCCGGGTTGCGCCCCGACTAAAGGGATGGTCCCGATAGGGAGGATGGGCTTGCAGGCGCGGGGGGCGCCGGCAGGGCAAGCGGTTTTTTGCCTGTTCCCCGGTGATCCTCTTTTGGAGAGATGAGTCCAATGAAAATCGAAGTTCGAAAAAAGGGCAAGGTGAACATCCTTGATCTATCAGGGAAGATGGTGATCGGCGAGGGGGACAGGCTTCTGAAGGAAAAGGTCAAGGGTTTGCTCGACTCCGGCGAGCGGTTCTTCATCCTTAACCTGCAGGGAGTTCCCTGGCTCGACAGCGGCGGTATCGGCGAGGTGGTCGCCTGCTTCAAGAGGGTGCGGGAAAAGGACGGCACCATCAAGCTGGAGAAGCTCAGCCCCAAAGCGCACGACCTGTTCACCATGACCGCCCTCAACCGGGTGTTCGAGATCTTCAAGGATGAAGAGGAGGCTCTCGGCAGTTTTGCCGGGTGAATGACCGGGCGAACCGGTCACACCGGGATCATATCCTGTCCCGGATGGCGCAGGGCCAGCATCAGAAGGATATAGTCCTTGAGGTGCCGGGTGAGCAGGAAATTGTTCTGGACGTGCACCCGCCCGTTTTCTCCCAGTTGCCGCGCCAGCGCGTCGTCATTCAGGATCTGACGGATCCTGTAGGCGGTTCCTTCCACCGATCGCACCAGGAATCCCGTCACCCCGTGGAGGATCTGCCGGCGGATCCCGCCCACCGCCCCGCCGATCACTGGTTTTCTCTTCCACAACGCCTCCGCGACGGTCAGCCCGAAGCCCTCCTTGATCGATTTTTGCACCACCACGCTGGAGCCCCGGACCAGGGCGTTGATCTCGAGATCGCTGAACGGCGGCAATAAGAGCACATGGATGTCGGGATCGGCGGCTGCCTTTTCCTGGACTTCCTTCAGGAGGGCCGGACCTTCCGGATCGTCGTCCGCCTCGCCGCCGGCCAGAACGAGCTGGCAATCGGTCCTCTTGCGCACCAGTTGATAGGCGCGGATCACTCCGAGGGGATCCTTGAGGTGATCGAATCTGGAGATCTGGGTGATGATCGGCCGGTTCGGATCGATGCCATGTTTTTCCAGGATTCCAGTGATGACGCCGGGATCCAGTTCCCGGTTCTTATCCCCCAGGGGATCGATCGAGGGAGGGACGAGAAACTGGGGAATATTCAGTTCCTGCGAGAAGTCCGGCATGGAGAAAATGGCCGCGTCGTAGTTATTGACATATGGTTGCAGGAAGTCCCAGACCTGCCGGTCGGGTGTGGAGATATCGATATGGCATCGCCAGATCCAGGCCCCCCCGCATCGTTCCTTCAGCGCGATCAATCCCGCCGGCTGGGGATCGTGGATGAACACCGTGTCGCCGCGAATGGTCATGCGATCCAGTTGCGAACGCAGATGGTCCCGGTAGTCGTCGAACATCCCGGGGGTGATCTCCACCGCGCTGCCATGCAGGGCATTATGGATTGCCTTGGTGACCCGGAAGAAGCGGGTATTCCCTTCGATCTGGTCCCAGGTGGAGTCGATTCCGAGATCTTTCATCAAAGGGTTGAGTCTCTGCAGCATCTCCGCGACGCCGCCCCCGACCGCCGTGGAGTTGATGTGCTGGACCGACCATCCTTCCACCTTCTCGGCCAACACCTCCAGTTCCTGAAGAACGTCGGTGCCGACCACCGAGGCATAATCTTTCAACCGTGCGGCCATCAATTCTTTCCGGAATGGGGAGGCATCATCCGGCAGCGCGCCTTTCGAGGGCCTCCTCGGCGATCGCGAGAGTGCGCTGCCGGACCTCTTCGAGATCCAGGAAGTAGGGATCGAGCCGATCGATCGCCCGTCCCACCTCCAGTTCGCCGATTTTCCGGAGCCAGCTGGAAAAATCGTTGCTACGCTTGCCGAACCGGAAGCGGGCTGCAAAGAAATGATAAAACAGGGAACTTTTCGAGATCGCTTTCATTCCTTCCACGAAGGTCGCCAGGTCTTTCGCCTCGATGTGAGTCGGCATGAAAAAGCTCCTGGCCTTGCAAAAGTGGAAGGAGTCTTCCGGAGCGGCCTGGCGGAGATTCGGGTGGTGCTGCATGTGGGTTCTGAGAATGGCCAGGATCCGCAGCCGCAACGACCGGATGCTCATGAACTCGCGAATGTCGATCCCGGCAAGTTCCTCGCCCAGATGGATCTCCTGCAACGATTCGGTGACCCAGGCGGCGAAATCGTTCCGGAAGGAAGGGGCGGCGAAGTGGTGCTGGAGGAAGACTTCGTGGGTATGGTAAAAAATGGAGGAACCGCTGATGGTGCGGAGGATCGTATAGAGTTCCTTCAGGTTCCCCGCCCGCAGTCCGGTGAGCTCGACCAGACGCCGTTCGGTGTAGAAACGGAATCCTGCCGGCCTCTCTTTTCCGACTTTCAGATCGGTTTGTTTTCTTCCGCCAGCCATTTCAGAAACCTGGTAACCTCATCTACCCCTTCAACATAGTACCTGGCCGCGGTGTTGCCCAGACCCACCCGGACGGTGATGGCGTCCGGAAGGCGGCGGAAAGCGTCCTCATCGGTCCTGTCGTCCCCGATGTAGACCGTCCGGTCCTGCCTGCACCCCGTCCGTTCCAGGATCAGCACACAGGCCCGCCCCTTGTCCCATGAAACATCGGGCCGGATCTCGAGGACCCGGCGTCCTGGGACCAGCAGCAGTCGGGAAAGCTCAGGCTGTTTCTCGAGCGCGCCCCGGGCCTGCTCCAGGAGGAGGGGGGCCAGGCGGCTGCTTACTTTGCGATAATGCAGACTGGCGGTCAACCCCTTATTCTCCACCAGGGCGCCCGGATGCTTCGCGACGATCGGCCGGAGAGTCTCGACGGCCCGTTCGATCCGGGGAACCTCCGCCCGAGCATCTTCGTGCAGGAAGCGCCAGCCGTCGCCTTCGATCTCCATCCCGTGGTTCCCGGCCAGGATCAGGCCCGGGGCCGGAACCAGGATCCGGAGTTGATCCAGGGAGCGCCCGCTGATCACGCCCACCAGGCATCGATGGCGGATCAGGGCTTTCAGGAGGGAAAGGGTCTCTGCCGGCATCCGGGCATCGGCCGGATCGGCGGCGATCGGGGCCAGGGTGCCGTCGAAATCGAGGAGGATGGTTGGCGGGGGAGCGCTCCGGAGGCGGGGTCCGAGTTTCTCCAGATTGCCGAAGAGGGGG
>JAPUIV010000052.1 GCA_027296665.1 Acidobacteriota bacterium
GGATCACCTACATCGACGGCGATCGCGGGATCCTCAGGTACCGGGGGTACCCGATCCAGGAGCTTGCCGAGAAGAGCACCTTCCTGGAGGTCGCCTATCTCCTGATACACGGGGAGCTCCCGAACCGATCCGAGTACCGGGATTGGTCCTGCAGCATCACCTATCACACCCTGGTGCACGAGAACCTGAAAACGATCATGGATGGGTTCTGGCACGACGCGCATCCGATGGGGATCCTGTGCAGCGCCGTTGCCGCGATGTCGACCTTCTACCCCGAATCGAAGCAGGTGCGGGATCCGGAAGTTCAGAGGATCCAGACCTACCGGTTGATCGCCAAGATGCCAACCCTCGCGGCCTTCGCCTACCGGCACAGCCGCGGGATCCCCTACGCCTACCCCGATAACGATTTGAGTTACGCCGGGAACTTCCTGAACATGATGTTCAAGATGAGGGACGGGAAATATCAGCCCAACCCGGTCCTGGAGAAGGCCCTCGACCTTCTCTTCATCCTGCATGCCGACCACGAACAGAACTGCAGCGCCAACGCCATCCGGAACGTCGGCAGTTCCCTTCCCGATCCCTACTGTGCCGTTTCGGCCGCGGTTTCGGCCCTGTACGGCCCCCTGCACGGCGGCGCGAACGAGGCGGTCCTGCGCATGCTCCGGGAGATCGGCAACAAGAGCAACATCCCAAAATATATCGAGCGGGTCAAGGGGGGTGAAGTCCGGCTGATGGGGTTCGGCCACCGGGTTTACCGTTCCTACGATCCCCGCGCGGCCATCATCAAGAAAATGGCCGACCAGGTGTTCGAGGTCACGGAAGGCAATCCCCTGATTGACCTCGCGCTGGATCTGGAGCGATTGGCCCTGGACGATTCCTACTTCAAGGAGCGCCGTCTCTACCCCAACGTCGATTTTTATTCCGGACTGATCTACGAGGCGATGGGATTCCCGACGGCGATGTTCCCGGTGCTGTTCGCCATTCCCAGGACCGCGGGCTGGATCGCCCAGTGGCGGGAATTCCTAGCGGACGGCGACCAGAAGATCGCCCGGCCCCGGCAGATCTATCTCGGTTCCGGCAAGAGAAACTACGTACCCCTCGGAAAACGATAACCGATCTCTCAATTCCCGCACAGGGCGAAGGTCCAGGTCCAGCAGGCCACGATCCGCACGCTGGCAAAGTGCGGCTCCAGCAATCGGCGGAAGCCGGCCCGGGACCAATGGTTCCGGTGGCCGGGAGTGTTCCCCAGATCAGTCCAGTACGCCCCCCGCGCGATATTCAGGATCCGCCAGACCGGTTCCCAGGGAACGGAAAACAGGCAGGGGCCCTTGCTGACCCGGCGGATCTCCCGCACCGCGGCATTCGGATCCTCGAGATGCTCCAGGATCTCGCAGGCGATGACCAGATCGAAGGCGTTATCGGCCAGGGGAATTTTTTCCGCCGAGCCGGCGAAGGCGGACAACTCCGGGCAGCTCCCGCGCGCCGTCCGGAGGACTTGCGGAGCGATGTCCATTCCGGCCAGGAGGTCGACTTGGGGCGCGGCCGACAGGATTCTTCGTGTGGTGTACCCCTCGCCGCAGCCGGCGTCCAGAACCGAGCGGGGAGCGACCTGGCCGATCAGCCGCCCGAAATGATCATGGAATTGATTCATGAGAAAACGCACCGCCGGGTTGCGGCTGTGGTGCTTGTCGAAGAAGTTTCCGGCGGGTGGGTCGATCAAGGGTGTTCCCCCGACCGGGCCGCCTGGACGCAAGGCCCCAGGGTCAGGATGCTGACCTCCGATCCGGAATAGACAGGGCAGGTCTCCTCCCGCATCACGGTCGCGAAGGCGGCCCGGCTTTCCCGATCGGGGAAGTTGAAGTAGGCGTACCCCGCCGCCAGGCGTTTCCCCTCGCGCCGGTTCACCAGGAGATGGGTGATCCCTTCGCGGCGGAGGATCTCCAGGAACCCCCGGGCATTCTTCCCCTCTTCAGCCCAGCGCACCGCCAGGGAACGGTTGTGGGCCGAGCTCACCCGGACCTCCCGATCGATGTAGTACGTGCGGGTCTCTCCCACCATCAGGATCCGGGCATCACCCGGCAGACTGTCGTTGATGAACCGGGCGGCCGGGTAGTAGTCGAGTCGGCGGGCCAGGTAGGTATTCCTGTCCTCTCCGGTGCCGAGAACCAGACCGAGGGAATCGAACAGGACCCGTTCCACCGAGAGGTAGGTGACCAGGTTCAAGGGAACGAGAAGGATCAGGAACCCGCCCAGGACCGCTCCCCAGGCACGGTTGCGCGCCGGCAGCCGCAGCAGAACTCCGGCCGACCCGGCGGCCAGCAAGGCCAGAATGCCGAGAAGATACCTGGTGTTGGGGCGAGTCACCCACCAGAACAGGAAGGCGAAGAGGGCCGTGAACAGGATCAGCGGGATCTCCCGCCGCAGCCGTGAGGAATAGATCAGCGGCAGGAGCAAGGCGAGATAGAAGGGGCCGATCTGGGAGAAGAATCGGAACTCCGCCGGGTGGAAGGTCATGTCCCAGGGGGCCCGGAGAAGGCCGCCGAGATCGGTCCGCCCGCCCTTTTCGATCGAGATCCGGTTTCCCTGCCGGTTCAGATGTTCCCCGGACGGAAACAGTCCCTGCAGGGTCGGGTAGACCGGGTTGCCGGTCAGGACCAGGTTCCGCCCCCACCAGGGGGAGAAGATCGCGAGCGCGAGAATACCGGCCAGGAAGATCGACTGGAAAACGGGCAGGCGTTTGAGCCCGCCGCGCCGCAAGGCCAGGACCGCGGTGGCGAGACCGAGGGCGACCAGGAAGTAGATCCCGGCATACTTGGTTCCGCAAGCGAATCCGGCGAAGATTCCGGCGGGCAGGAGGGCCGACCGATCGCCGTCGAGAAACCAGCGGCACCAGGCGATGAAGGCGGCCAGTTCAAACAGCGCCAGGGCGAGATCGTTTTTCGGAACGACGGCCAGCAATCCGAGGCAGGGGGTCAGCGCCAGAACTGCTGCCGCCAGTAACCCCGTCCGGCTGTCGCCGATGCGGCGGCCGAGACAGGCGGTGCCGAGGAGAAGGAGAATGCCGACCGAAAAGTTCAGAAGATTCAGGACCTGGTGGCCGGTGAATAGAACCCGGCCGAGAGTGTAAAGCATCTCCATGTTCATGGGGAAATAAGAAAAGGCGAAGTCGGGATCGACCGCGATCCGCCCGGCCCGGGCAAACCGGTCCGGCAGGGCCAGATGGTAGACCATCGAGTCGAAGAAGGTCGGCGGCGCCAGGGCGGTGAGGAAATAGAGTCCCATGGCGGCGGCGGCGCTGCCGAGAAGTACAACCTCGAGGAACGAGTAGCGCCGGGAACGGGCCGAACGGACCGCCGCTTGCAGGATCCGGTCGAGCCAGATTCTTCGCCCCCCCCAGACCGCCAGACCGGCCAGAAGGGGCCATAGGATCTCCTCCCGCAGGAGTCCTGCCCAGCCGATTCCGAGGGTCAGAAGGGCAACAGCCCCCAGGCCGGCGGTCGCCCGGAAGAAGAGTCCTTCCCACCGGTCGTTGGACAGTTTGGGAAACGGTGCCAGGCAGATGACGCCGAGGCCGAAGGCGGCCAGGAGGAGGAATCCGGCTTGGAGCGAAGCGTGCAGGGCGGTCCAGAACAGGGGATCCGGAACGAGGGCGCGAACCGCGACGATCCCGATCCAGGAAAGGACCAACCCCGCGGCCAGGCGGGATGGGAAGAGGCGCTCTCCCTTCATATTCGGCCGTTCTGGGTCGGGATCGGGGAGTCAATGGGCGGCGGTTCCTCCGCCAACCGTTCGGTCAGGTTCCGCACAGAAGAGATCCCTGTCTCGCCCATTTCCATGTGCTTTACCCGGACCAGGAGATCCTCCAGCAGCCTGCGGTTGACGGAGATCAGGTAGGCGACCAGGCCGGACACCCCCAGGAGGAAGCTGAGGGTGAAGAGGATCGACGCGATCACCAGCGATTGGATGTGACCGGAATAGGCAGGGGACTGGAAGAAGTAAAACAGGAACCTGCCCAGGAGGATCGAGCCCGGCAGGAAGAGAAGGAAGGCAAGGGACAGGAAGACCCGGACCGGGCGGTACAGGGTGGAGATCCGCATCAGGGTCCCGGCGCTCTTGCGGAGATAGGTCGGAATCGATCTGAACAGGCGTGAGGAGCGCCGCACCGGCCGGCTCTGCACCGGAATCCCGGTCAGGGTCAGATCGAGGGTTCCGGCCTGCAGGATCGTCTCCAGCGTGTAGGTGAAATCGGACAGGACATTGATCCGCATGGCGGCCTCCCGGCTGAACGCCCGGAACCCGCTGGTGGCGTCCCTGACCCGGGTGCCCGAGAGAGTCCGCACCACCCGGCTCCCCAACCGCTGGAGCAGTTTCTTGACCGGGGAGAAGTGGGTGGCGTACCCGAAATCGGGTTCGCCGATGACCACCCCCGCGGCG
>JAPUIV010000053.1 GCA_027296665.1 Acidobacteriota bacterium
TCGCCGGGCGGGCGGTCCTCTACCTAGAGGGGACGGCGCGTGTCTGAGGAGGGAGCCGGAAAGAACCGGCGGCAGCGCGTCCGGTTCTATAGAGTTGATACCATCGTCGGGGAATCGTCCGGCGTCATTCCTGGGAGGTCGGCGGGACCGTCCGGCTCCTTGTCGAATTGACCGCGTTCCCGGAACGGTGATCCGGGCGCTCGAGAATCCGATCGGTCAGGAGATAACCGCCGGTGATCGCCAGGACCAGGAAGGCTCCAAGAAGCCGGGGAGGGCTCGGAACGGGGATATCGAACCACCTGCACCCGGCGCCGATAAGAAATGCCATCGCCAGTCCAATGAACGCCTTGGTCATGTTTCCACTCTCCTCGGCACCGCGGGGATTGCCGGAATTGGTTATTTACACGGTCATTAATAGCACAGTGACCCCGATTCCCGCCCTCCCCCCCGGTTTTGATATACTCACGCGTCAAAACAGGATGCAAAAGGTCGATTTCCGCCGTCACCGGCGAGGAGGATCATCATGGCCGCGATGCAATCGTTCGACGTGACCACCGGCTGCGACATGCAGGAGGTCGATAACGCCGTTCAGCAAACCCTCAAGGAGGTCACCCAGCGTTACGATTTCAAAGGGCTCAAGGTGGAAATCGAGCTGAAACGGGATGACAAAAAGATCCGGCTGGCCGCTCCGGATGAATACAAGATGAAGGCGGTCTACGACGTCCTCCAGACCCGGATGATGCGCCGGAAGGTTCCCCTGAAAAACCTGAAACCGGGCAACATGGAACCGGCGGGAGGCAACACCATCCGTCTCGAGATCGAACTCCAGCAAGGCATCCCGACCGATACCGCCCGCGCCATCGTGAAGTTCCTCAAGGACCAGAAGGTCAAGAAGGTTCAGGGGAGTATTCAAGGGGATCAAGTTCGTGTCACTTCGCCGTCGCGGGATGCCTTGCAGGCGGCCATGGGCCTCCTCAAGGAGAAGGATTTCGGGCTCGAGTTGCAATTCGGAAACTACCGCGGGTAGTGCTTCAGATGAACCGAATCTGGTACCTGCTCCTTTGTCTCTTCCTCACGCAATGCTCCCTGCCGGGAGGAGGTTCCGCCGGGAACGGCCCTCCTGTCGATCCCGAGGCGATCCGGGCGGCGGTGAACCATCCGGACAGGCCGGCGGCCGACCGGGGTCGGGATCCGGACCGGCGCCCGGCCGAAGTGCTGGCCTTTTTTGGCATCGGCGCCGGCATGCATGTGGGCGAGACGATGGCCGCGGGGGGATACTACACCGAGATCTTGGCCAGGCTGGTAGGTCCGGGGGGAAAGGTCTACGCCCAGAACACCCAATGGTTTTTCGACAATATGGTGGGGGGGGATCTTCTCGGCAGGCTCCGGCGTCCCGGCCTGGAAAATGTCGTCTCATTGAAAACCGAGTTCGAGAACCCCGGGTTTCCCGATCGCCTGGACGCCGTCCTCCTGATCCGTTTCTACCACGACTTCATCTGGCTGGAAACCGACCGGGCCGCCTATCTCCAATCGGTCTACCGGGCGCTGAAGCCCGGCGGAATATTCGGCGTGGTGGATCACCGCGCCGAGCCGGGCTCCCGCGGGCGGTTCGCGAAGAAGCTGCACCGGATCGACGCGGAAATGGTGAGGGAAGAGATCCTCACCGCCGGGTTTCTTTTCGAAGCTGAATCGATGGTTCTTCACCACCCGGAGGACACACTCGACTGGAGTATCTTCTTTGAATTCAACAGCAAGCGGGACCGTACCGACCGTTTTGTCTTTCGATTCCGGAAACCGGCGAGGTAGGAACCTTTTGTGACAGAATATCGTTTCCCCGTGATGTGGAGAGCGAGGCGATGAAGATTCGCGCCGCGGTGCTCGAACAGTTCGGTAAGCCCCTGGAGGTCCAGGAGGTGGAGATCGCTCCCCCCCGGGAAGGGGAAGTTCTGATCCGTCTCGAAGCCTGCGGTATCTGTCATACCGACCTCTACACCGCGAGCGGCGCCGATCCCGGCGGATATGTTCCCTGTGTGCTCGGCCACGAAGGGGCCGGGGTGGTGGAGGAGGTTGGCGAGGGGGTCACCCTGGTTGCGCCGGGGGACCACGTGGTAACTCTCTTTTCGCCGCAATGCGGCCGTTGTTCCCACTGCGTCAGCGGCCGCACCAACCTGTGCCTGGCCGTCCGGGAACAGCAGGGGAAAGGGTACCTGCCGGACGGAACCACCCGGCTGTCGCGCCAGGGAAACCCGATTCGGCATTTCATGGGCACCAGCACCTTCGCCGAATGTACGGTGATGCCGGAGATCGCCCTGGCGAAGGTTCGCGCAGACGCGCCCCTGGACAAGATCTGCCTTCTCGCGTGCGGCCTGACCACCGGCCTGGCGGCGGCGATCCACCGGGCCGGAGTGGAACCGGGGGCGACCTGCGCGGTGTTCGGCGCCGGGCTGGTCGGTCTTGGCGCCGTGGCCGGTTGCCGGCTGCAGGGGGCGGGGCGCATCATTGCCGTGGATCCCTCCCCGGCCCGCCTGGAGATCGCCCGGCGGCACGGTGCAACCGATCTCTTGGAAGGAGGGCCGAAGGTTGTCGACAGGATCCTCGAGATGACCGGAGGATTCGGCGCCGATTACACCTTCGAGGCGACCGGCCTGGTATCGGTCATGGGGCAGGCGGTCGAGGCGGCACGGCTCGGCTGGGGGTTGTGCACCATTCTCGGGGTGGCGGGGCAGGGAGAGAAACTGGAGATCGTGCCCCGGCTGCTGATCACCGGGCGGCGGGTCTGCGGTGGCAGCTTCGGCGGCGCCCGGGGGCCGGTCGATGTTCCCCGTTTCGTCGACCTGTACATGGAGGGGAAACTCGATATCGACAGCCTGGTCTCCCATCATCTGACCCTCGAGGAGGTGAACCGGGGATTCGAACTCATGGAAAAACAGGACGGTGTCCGATCGGTCATTCAATTCTGAAGGGGGCATTCCGATGATCATCGAAAAGAGCATGAGCCCGAACTGGTTGTCCAACACCTATCTCGTGGCCGATGAAAAGGGGGGAAAGGCGGTCCTGATCGATACCGGCGGGCCGAGTGAGCCGATTCTCCGGAAGATCGAGGAGCTCGGGGTCACGGTTACCCACGCGCTCTGCACCCACCATCATGTTGATCACGTCGCCAACAACGATCTGTTCCGCGACCGGTTCGGACTGCTGGTGGCCGGACACAAAAAGGAGAAGCCGTTGTTTGGCAGCCTCGATCTCGAACTGGAACATGGGCAGGAGATCCGGACCGGCGGCCTGGCGATCCGCGCCCTGTGGATCCCCGGGCACACCATGGGACAGCTGGCCTACGTGGTCAACGAGGAGAGGGTGTTCACGGGGGATACCCTGTTCCAGGGAAGCGTCGGCGGCACCCGGGCCCCCGGCCACACCAACTTCCGGGATATCCATCACTCCATCATGGAAGTCCTGATGAAACTGCCGAAGGAGATGCCGGTCCATCCCGGCCACATGGAGGCCACGACCATCGGGCGGGAATGGGAAAGCAATCCCTTCATCCGGATGTGGCGCGGCCTGGATTCTCCGGAGAACAAACGATGCACCGCCATGGGGAAGCCGGCCACGCTTCTCCTGCGCGGCGGCGACTACGACGGCGGAACGAAATGCTGGGTCCGTTTCGACGCCGGTGAGGTGGAAGATATCGTGCCCGGTTCCATGGTGCATGACTGATCCGGGACTGCCCGGAAAGATTCCGCCCTTCCCGGGTGGATTGGAGGTACCGATGAGACTGAAAGATTTAACTGCGGTAATGTTCCTCGTTGTCTCGGCCGCCTGCGCGGGCGGCTCTGCCGGCGTGAGTGACGGCCCCGTCGATCTCTCGGGGGGGGTCCAGAGCGAAAAACTCCACCTTCTGTTCGATCGGTATTTCGAGGAATACCTGGAACTGAACCCCGTATTCGCCACCTTTATCGGCGACAACCGCTACAACGACCGGTTCGCCAACAACATTGGGCCCGAGCACAGAAACGCCTCCCTGGCCCTGGAGAAAACGTATCTCGAGGCGCTCGGGAAGATCGGCAGCAAGGAATTGCGGGGACAGGATCTCCTCAGTTACGAGGTGTTCAAACGGCGCCGTGAAGTGGCCATCGAAGGGTTCCGGTTTCCTTCTCACTTGATCCCGGTGAATCAGTTCTATAGCGTGCCGAATTCATTCACCCAGATGGGTTCCGGCGGCGGGATCCATCCATTCCGGACGGAGAAAGATTATCGGGATTTTCTGGGCCGCATCGATGGATTCGAGACCTGGGTGGACCAGGCGATCGCCAACATGCGGGAAGGGATCGCGAAGGGGATCGTCCAGCCGAGGGTCCTGATGGAGAAGACCATTCCCCAGCTCGACTCGCAGATCACTGAAACTCCCCAGGCCAGCCTGTTCTACCAGCCGATCAAGAACTTCCCGGAGGGGATGAGTCCCGCTGTTCGCAAGGAATTGACGGAGAAATACACCGCCGCCATCCAGGACCGGATCATTCCCGCCTATAAAAAACTTCGCGATTTCATTCAGGCCGATTACCTCCCCCGCGCCCGCGACAGCGTCGGGTTGAAGGCCTTGCCGGACGGGAGCGCCTGGTACGCGTACCTGGCGCGGAGAAGCACCACCACCGATCTCTCGCCGGCCGAGATCCACCGGATCGGTCTGGCCGAGGTGAAGCGTATCCGCGGGGAGATGGAAAGGGTGAAAGGGGAGGGGGAATTCGACGGCGACCTCCGCGCCTTCTTTGACTTCCTCAACGAGAACCCCGATTTCTATTTCGATGATA
>JAPUIV010000054.1 GCA_027296665.1 Acidobacteriota bacterium
GTTCCCCCAATACCGGCACCGGGTTTCCCAGAACCTTCGAACCGTTGCCGTTTGCCGTTGCGACTACACCGCATAGATGGATCGACTGATGTTTATCCTGCTCCAGTTTCCTGATCAGGGTCCTGACCCCCCTTCCGCAACCGACCAGAAGAATCCGCTCCCTGCCCCTTCCAAACCGCACGGCCCAGCGAAGCAAGAGCGCGAGGAGGATCCGGCCCGCCATCATCAGAATCACACCCAGAAGTGCTGTGAACAGAACAAATGAGCGAGAGAAATCGCGCCCAAAATCCCGGATGAAAAAGATCACCACGATGGTCAGAACCATCACCAGGATCAAGGCCTCCATGACCTGCGTCACAAGCGACAAGAACAGGGTCCGGCGTTGCAACCGGTAGAGGCGTAACCAAGCGCTCGCGCCGATCCAGAGCAGCAGGACCACACCCAGCGGGGGAACCAGGTTTTCAAGTTGGGGTTCCTCGAAATGAATCCGAAAAAACGGGTTCAATAAGATTCGGATCCAGACCGCTCCCTTGTAGGCAAGGACGATGGCGAAAAGGTCCCAGAGCAGGGTCAGGCGTTGAATCTTTCTTTGCCTGGAGAGGGTCATCGCCTCCCTCCCTCCCCGGCCGCGGCGGCAGGGAGCGCTAATCCATTCCGGACCGATTTTTCCTGCCCCGACAGGAGGGCCGCGAGGAGTTCCTTTGCCCCCTCACGGATCGCTTCGCTTACCGGATCGAGTTCCACCGCCTTTTCGATCTCGGAGCGCGCCGGTACCGTGCAGTCGGCCTGCTCCCTTCGTTGCAGGTTGAGCGCGGTGCAATGACTGTAACGGAGGTAACCGAGTCGCAGGTGGCCGGGGGCGGAGGTAGGCAACTCGTGAAGACCGAGAACCTGAAATCGAATCGCAGTGCCGAGACGGTCGGAGACGTACCAGGCGGCCCGGGAACCGGGCTCGCTTCCCATTTCCTCTGCCTGCAGGAGAACTACAAGATCCTCGACGGCCTCACTCCCGATCCTCGAGGCATTTCGGAACAGGAGATCCGGATTCACCGCACCCGGGAGTCTCCCCGCTTTCCATCCGGCAACCTCTCCGTAGGAGGGATCGATCGACCGCCGCACCTCACCAACCGCGGTCGAAAGGACCTCTCCGGCTGCGATTCCTACAAGTAATACCGGAACTGCGGCCCTTAACCACCAGAGGCGGGTTCCAACAGAAACGCCTGCCAGCGAGGGAGAGGTGGCACGTTTCCATGCAATGAGCATGCCCGTCAGGACCGCGACAACCAGAGCGTTGCTCGGAATCGACATGTTGAAATCGGTGAGGGAATGAAAGGCCAGCGCGATGAGGCCAGCGGCGGCTCCGGGACCCAGGAAGCCGAAATCGGTTCGCGGTCCAGCGCGCCACGATCGCGAACGGACCAAGAACAGGCCCCCTCCGAACAACAACAACCAGCCAACAGCCCCCGATTCAGCGGCGAACTCGAGATAATCGTTGTGAGCATGGGAAAGGAGAACACCATCACCCGTCGACCTAAACATGGGGAATAGATAACGGAAGCCACCCCAGCCGACTCCAAAAACCGGGAAGGAGCCGGTCAGATCGAGGACCTGTCCCCAAATGGTCAACCGTCCGAACTCCCCGCCTAAATCGGCCCCGGCCCGCTGGAACCGATCGATCGCAGGCGCGTTTCCTCCCACCGCGAGAAGCAGAAGGGTTGCCCCGATCACCAGAAGGACGGCGATCCCGAATCCCTTTCCCCGCCTGCCCCGAAGGGACTAGGATCCCAGCCAGAGGAGCGAAATCAGGCCTCCGGCGAACCCCATTCGCGAACCGGAACAGATGAGGGCCGTCACCATGGTCGTTCCCAGTAGAAGAAACAGGGTGGCGAAAAAAATTTCCCGCCGAGAAAAGGTATCGACCCATTTCAACATCCTGGACCCGGGCCGGGAATCATTGACCGGCAACAGGCTCACCCCCAACGCCACGGCCATCGGAAGGGTTAATTCCAGCAATCCAGCGAAATGATTCCGGTTGATGAAGGTGCCAGTTGCCATGTCGGTGTAGTGGATTTTTTCGTATGCGAAAATGTGCTGGCGGTCGCTGAAATACTCGAATAGTCCGTAAGCCGCCTGGAAGGAACCCACACCCACCAGCGCCAGGGCGAGAATGCGCCGGGCGCGGCGCGTTTGCAGGAGATCGATCACCATCAACGCGAGCAGAACCAAGGCCAGGAGTCGAAGCAACGACTGACGCGTCGCCCAGGGGTGAAACGACAAGGGCCGCCAGTCCGAAGCGGCCCCGATCCGCTCCGGCATGTTTGAGGCGGCTTCGAATTGTTCTGGTTCGTATCGATCCCGAATCTCGACGGAATGGGGCGAGACCACCTCCAGAGCTGACCGTGGGAGGGGAACGATTTGGAGGAAGCCGAGGAAAACCAGGAGAATCCCCGCCACTAGGACCGGATCCCGCCACGGCAGACAGGGCCTGCCGGACCGGCTCCGGCCGACCATCCAGGCGATCGCCAGACCCAGGCAGGCGAGAGCGAGGACGGATGCGGCCAGAGGCCGCACCGAACCGAAGGGCAGCGGTGCAAGAAGGAGGACTAGGACGAGTCCGGCCAACAGTGTGTTCTCGAGTTTCATCACCACCCCGGGAGCCACGGTTCCCGATCTCAGGAGACCGGCGCCTGTCGCGGGCGAACAGCCTGCTGGAAAGCGGCCGCCCGTGCCCCTTCCTTCTTCCAATCCTCCGGCTCTCTCAGGTAGGGACGGTAGTTGTAGCCGTAGTACATGGGCTGGCGCAGGTCGAGCTGGTTGAGGACACCGCCGACGAGATTCCCCTTCACCTGCTTCAGCCGCGACACGGCGTGAGCGAGGGCATCCCGGCCCGTCACCCCGGCCCAAACCACCAGCAGGACGGCATCGACGCGGCCGGCCAGGATGGCCGGATCGGCAACGGTCAGAACAGGGGGGGAATCAAAAATGACGTGATCGAACCTGGAATTTTCGATTTCCCTGCGAACCTCCAGAAATCGCTCGGAATCCAGCAGGTCGGCGGGATTCGGCGGTAAGGGACCGCTCGGCAAAAGCTGCAAACCGGGGATTTCAGTGTCCACAATCGGCAACGGGACCAGGTCCGATCCGCCGA